>VBFF01000113.1 GCA_005889285.1 Chloroflexota bacterium | reverse complement strand
CGCCGGCATCGAGCGCCGCCGGGTCGCAGCGCGGGGCGGCCTCCTCGTAGACGCTGGACGGTCCTCCCGAGAGGATGAGCGCCTTGGGCGCCCGGTCGCGGATCGTCGCCCACGGCGTGGTCCCCGCGATCAATTCGCAGTAGACGCCGGCCTCGCGAACGCGGCGCGCGATCAACTGGCTGTATTGCGATCCGAAATCGAGGACCAGCACCAGGTCCTGCGCGGCGATCGTGCCCTCCGCGGTCAACTGATTCCCTCCCCCGCCGGAGGGTAGCGTGGGAGCCTTCGAGGTTCGGGCGACCGCTATGTCCCCATTCCCACTTGCTGGGCTTGCTGAAAGAGCTTGCCCTCGTTCTGGATCGCCGGGGCGATCACCAGCTCCGTCTGCTGGAACTCGCGCAGGTCGCGGGCGCCGCATACGCCCATCGCCGAGCGCAAGGCCCCGACCAGGTTCTGAGTCCCGTCGTCGACGCGTGCCGGTCCCAGCAGGACTTCGCGCAGCGTTCCGCGGCGGCCGACCTTGATGCGCGTTCCGCGCGGAAGGTTGGGGTCAGGGGTCGCCATCCCCCAGTGGTAGCCGCCACCCGCTGCGTCCGTGGTGCCGGCGAAGATGGAGCCGACCATCACCGCATCGGCGCCCGAGGCGAACGCCTTGGCAATGTCACCCCCGACTCGCATACCGCCATCGGTGATGACCTGGACGCGGCGGCCACTCTCGTGCAGCCAGGTTTCGCGCGCGGCGGCGACGTCACTGGTCGCGGTCACCTGCGGGACGCCGACACCGAGCACACCTCGAGTGGTGCAGGCGGCACCTGGACCGACCCCGACCAGGATGCCGGCGATGCCGGTTTGCATCAACTCCAGCGCGGTCTCGTAGTCGACGCAGTTGCCGGCGACGACCGGAATCGACAATGAGGCGCAGAGCTTCTCGAAGGACAACTGCTCGTAGGAGCGTGAAATGTGCCGGGCCGTCAGCACCGTACCCTGGACGACGAAGCAGTCGGCTCCAGCCTCCTGGACCAGCGCCGCCCGGCGGCTGGCGTGCGCCGGCACGCTCGAGACGCCCACCGGAACCTGGGCGCGTTTGACCGCGGTGATCCGCTCGCCGATGAGCTGTTCGCGGACCGGCGCCTGGTAGACCTTCTGCAGCAGGGCGTTGATGTGCTCGCGCGGCGCCTCGGCGATCTCCTGCAGCACGCTCGTTGGGTCCGCATAGCGGGTCTGGAGGCCATCCAGGTTGAGCACCGCCATGCCGCCGAGCCGGCCCATCTCGACCGCGAAGCGGACGTCCACGACACCATCCATCGCCGCCGCCAGGATGGGAACAGCGAGCCGAAGCGCGCCCAGCTGAAAGCTGCTGTCAACTTCCTGGGGGTTGATCGTGACCCGGCCTGGAACGAGGGCGACTTCGTCGAAGCCATAGGCGCGGCGGGCCCGCTTGAAGCGGCCCAGCTCAACAGTTTCGCCGGCCTCGAAAGCCGAGGGTTTTGCGGGCGCACGCACACTCATGGACGTCGCCTGCGAAACCGTGTCGAGCTCAAAGGGTGTGCGTGTACCTCGATAGAGGGTGGTTTTGGGGGATTATAGCGGATGGCTTTGAGCATGGAACAACGGCCTTCGGCGTCGCAGCGCGTTCAGGCGGCTCTCTCGGCCGCCGGCATCGCGGCGCGTATCGAAGAGTTCCCGTCGTCGACACGGACAGCGCAAGAGGCCGCGGATGCGGTCGGGACCAGCGTCGGACAGATCGTGAAATCGCTCGTCTTCCTCGCCGGCGGCGTGCCCGTCCTGGCACTCGTGTCGGGTGCGAACCGGCTCGATCCCGCCCGGCTCGGGGCACTTACCGGCCTCGAGATCGGAAAGGCCGACGCCGATGCCGTGCGCCGCGCCACCGGCTACTCGATCGGCGGTGTGCCACCTACCGGGTTCCCCGCGCCCATCCCGACCTTCGTCGACCGCGACTTACTGCAGTACGACGTTGTGTGGGCCGCCGCCGGCACACCGCGGCACGTGTTTCCGATTGCGCCCAACGACCTCGTGCGCATCACCGGCGGCCAAGTGTCGGATTTGAGGCCGTCACCCTAACAAGCACGTAGGCCGCGGTCCGCATCATCACTTTCTTTTCCAGGCTGACCTTCAGCACGTTGACGAGCGCCCGCAGCATGATCCGCTCCAGCCGCTCGTTGATGTCGTGCTCATCCCAGAAGAACTCCTGCAGGTCCTGCACCCACTCGAAGTAGGACACCGTGACGCCGCCGGCATTGGCGAGGATGTCAGGAATCACGAAGACCCCTTTCTTGTGGAGGATCTCGTCGGCTTCGGGCGTGGTCGGCCCGTTGGCCCCTTCGCAAATCACCTTCGCCTTGATCCGGTGCGCGTTGCCGGCGTGGATCTGGTTCTCGAGCGCTGCGGGAACCAGCACGGTGACGGGCAGCTCGAGTAATTCCTCGTTGCTGATGAACTTGCAGATCTTCTGCCGTAGCCGGCCGGTGAGCTCTTTCTCACGCACGACCTCGTCGAGCTCGATACCATCCTCGTTGTAGCAGGCACCGTTCGAGTCGCTGACCGCGATCACCTTGCAGCCGGCCTGCGCCAGCAACTTGGCGGTGGTGTAGCCCACATTGCCGACTCCCTGGACGGCGACGGTCGCATCTTCGGGACGGATCCCCAGGTGCTTCAGCGCCGCCAGCGTGGTCAGCATGCAACCACGCCCCGTCGCTTCCGGGCGGCCTTCCGAGCCGCCGATGCCCAGCGGCTTGCCGGTCACCACTGCCGGCACCGAGTGGCCGGCCTGCATGCTGATCGTGTCCATCATCCAGGCCATGATCTGGGCGTTGGTGTTGACGTCCGGAGCCGGGATGTCGCGATCGGGGCCGATGACGATGCTGATCTCGCTCGTGTAGCGGCGGGTGAGATTCTCGAGCTCGTTGCGGCTGAGATTCTTGGGGTCGACGACGACGCCACCCTTGGCGCCACCGTACGGAATACCGACCACGGCGCACTTCCACGTCATCCACATGGCCAGCGCTTTGACTTCCTCGCGAGTCACGCCCGGGTGGTAGCGGATCCCACCCTTGGCGGGGCCGCGGTCGATGTTGTGATGCACGCGGTAGCCAGTGAACATCTGGACCGTCCGGTCGTCCATCAACACGGGGAAGGTCACGGTCAGCTCGCGCTTACACTCGCGGAGCACCCGCTGCATGTTCGGATCCAGGCCGAGCACTTCGGCCGCGATATCAAATTGACGCTGGGCCATCAGCCAGGGATTCCCCTGGTCCGGCGCGACCTGCACGAAGCCGCTGCGCGGCACCGCCTCGATCTTCTGAGCCATTGTTCCTCCTGCCTGTTTCATGCCGGCCGTTCGGCCAACTGGGCGCTCGGGCACCCATTACACTACACGGCACCGTGACGCCGCGGATGACTGTCCTGGCAAGCGTTTCGCTTGCCACATTCCTCGTCACCAGCCTCGCGGCGACCCAGTTCCGAAGCCAGCCGCTGCCGCCCTCTAACCGGCTGGCCCGAGACGAGGCGTTGCGCCAGAGCGTCACGCAGCTCGAGGACCAGAACCGGGCGCTCAAAACCAGGATCCAGGGGCTCCAGGCCGGGGTCAAGGCCGGCGAGGATGAGAGCGCCCGCCGCTCGAGCGCCTTTCAGCAGGTGAAGGCCCAGCTCGATGATGAGAAGCTGATCGCCGGGCTCACCGCGCTACACGGGGCCGGCCTGACCATCCTGCTGCACGACGGCAGCGACCCCAACGACCCGGGCGACCGTTCGCTGGGCTGGACGATTCACTACCAGGACCTGCAGGACATCGTCAACGTCCTGTGGGCGAGCGGAGCGGAGGCGATCGCGGTCAACGGCCAGCGCATCGTGCCGAATACCGCGTTCCATTACGCGGGGGTGAACATCCTGGTCAACAATGCCAGCCGCCTGAGCGGCCCGTACACCGTCACCGCCCTGGGCGACCCGTCCAGCCTGTCAGGTGGCATCGGAAATCCCGACCAGCTCGCGGAGCTCAAGAGCCGCAGCCGGATCTACCGGCTGGGGTTCAGCTGGTTGCGCAGCCCCCGCCTCAGCCTGCCGGCCTTCGATACCACCTTCCTGGTGAAGTATGCGCAGCCGCTCGGCTGAAGGCACCGCCCGGGCCCAGCGGCTGATCGTCGTCAGCGTGATCGCCGTCGCGCTTGGCTTCCTCGTCGTCGTGCAGCTGCGTTCCCAGGCGGCGGTGGCTCGCACGCTGGCGGCCCAGGACGACACGAGCGTGGCGCTGCTGATCAACGACCTGAACCGCGCCAACAACGAGTTGCTCCAACAGGGCACTGCCCTCTCTCAGCAAGAGGCGCAGATCCGGGACGCGCTGACGGCGGGCGGCACCGACGCCAAGGCTATCCAGAAGGAGCTCACCACCTTGCGCGAGGTCAACGGCGAGCTGCCCGTGCACGGACCCGGGTTGCACATCCGCATCCAGGGCACGATCATGGACTTCGAGTTGCAGGATGCGCTCAACAACCTGCGCAACGCGGGGGCCGAGGCGATCGCGCTGAACGGCCAGCGCATCGTCAGCAGTACGCCGGTCCAGAGCCGCGGCGACAGCCTGCTCATCAATGGGCATGCGGTGAGCTCCCCGCTGACTCTGCTGGTCATCGGCGATCCGGAGCAGCTCGGGCCGGCCGCCGACCTCTCGGCCAGCAGCCTGCAGACGCGCGTCCAGGTCGACATTCAGCGTCAGACCGACCTCGCCATCACCGAGGTGGTCACCCCGCGGCCACTGATCTACGCGCAGTTGGGAAAATAGGGGGCACGGA
>VBFF01000112.1:5312-6257 GCA_005889285.1 Chloroflexota bacterium | reverse complement strand
AGCACGCGCCAGCCTCGGGTCCAGCTGATCAGGTTTGCGGAAAACCAGGGCTACGGCGCCGCGCTGCGAGCCGGCTTCCACGCCGCTCCCGGGGATCTGATCTTCTACACGGATAGCGACCGTCAGTTCGACTTGAGCGAGCTCCGATATTTCCTGCCCGTCATGGAGCGTACCGACGTGGCCATCGGCTTTCGCGTTTACCGCTACGACCCGGTGCTGCGCTGTCTCCTGTCGTGGGTCTACAACCGCCTGGTGAGCGCCGTGTTTCGGGCGCGGGTCCGTGACGTCGATTGCTCATTCAAATTGTTTCGCCGCGAGGTCCTGGAAGCGATCGACCTCGAGACGCGCGATTTTTTCATCGACACGGAAATAGTCGCCAAGGTCAGGAAGTGGAACTTCCGCATCCTGCAGAAGGGCGTCAAGCACTACCCACGACGGGCGGGCGAGAGCAGCGTCCGCGCGAGTCACATCCCTCGCACCCTGCTTGTGGTGGCGCAGATGTGGCTCCGGATGTATCTCCCGGTGCTGGTCGGTCGCCGCGAACAGATCGAGCCGGTCTGCCCGCGACGTTCAGCCGGCCAGGATATCGTCCGTCAACCGGCCCCCACGTTGGGCGTGACACCGAATCAGGGCCTGCCCATCGAACCGCGCGAGGCGCACGGTGGAGAGTAGCCTCTACGACGAGTACGTCCGCATCGAAGACACCCACTGGTGGTTCCGCGGACGCCGAAAGATCATCACCGCCCTGTTGCGCCCCTATCTGCGACCGCCTACCCGCATCATCGACGTCGGCTCTGGCGGAGGCGCCGTGGCCCAGGCCCTGCAGGAGTTCGGCCACGTGACCGCCTGCGACATCGACGTGCGCTGCGCCGCGAGCGTCGCCCGGCGGCCCGGCATGAGCTTCGCCTTCGGCACGGCCGAGGCGATCCCGTTTGCCGATGGTAG
>VBFF01000112.1:0-5164 GCA_005889285.1 Chloroflexota bacterium | reverse complement strand
CGCCGCCGGTCTTTACCCGCGGCGGCTGACGGCCTTCAATAGCATTCTGTTTCCGGGCATCGCGGCGGTTCGGCTTACCCGCCGTCTCGCCGGTCGACTTACGGATGGGAAGCCAACGCCCGATGCCGCCGGCCTGAGTTCTGACTTCTCCATGACCAAGCCCGGACCGTTAAACGACCTGCTGGCGGCCACCTTCAGTGCCGAAGCTGCCGCGTTGCGGGTACTCGACCTCCCGGTAGGTGTCTCCCTCATTGCGATCGCCGAGCGCGCGGCTGCTTAGTTCGAACCGCGCCCGGGCGGCCGCGCTGGCGGTCGTCCTGGTCCTTTTCGGCTACGACGTCATCCAGTACTTCAGCTTCGTCATCCAGACACCCTGGCAGCTCGACTTCTCCGACTTCTACTTCGCGGCGCGCACCGGCCTCTCTCATGGCTGGGCCGAGATGTACAACACCACCGTTTCGATGCCCGCGCTCTATGCCGCGACCGGCAACTGGTTTCCCTTTCAACACTCTCCCGTGCTCGCCTGGCTGCTCGTGCCGCTCAGTCTGCTTCCCTATGCGCTGGCGCTCACGATCTGGGACGGCTTCCTGTTTGGCTGCTACCTCTTCTGCTGGCGCATCCTGGCCCCCGGCGCCATTGGCCGGCGCCTTCTTCTGCTGGTCGCCGGCCTCGCCCTTTACCCGGTGGTGCTTGGCCTGGCGCTGGGACAGCCCACGGTGCTGGTCCTGGCGGGGGTGAGCGCGTCTTACTGGCTGTTGCGGCGCAACCGCCCTCTGCTGGCCGCGCTCGCGCTCGCGCTCATCGCGGTGAAGCCGCAGTCAAGCTTCCTGGTGCCGTTTGCGCTCCTCTTCGCCGGGCGCATCCGGCTCTTCGCGGGCTGGGCCGCGATCTCCATTGGGCTCGCCGGCCTCGCCGTTCTCGCCCTTGGCCAGCAGGGCCTTCAGGATTGGGCCCACGCCATTTCGATCGCTCAGCACCTTCCGGGGATTCGATTCAACAGCGTGGGTTCGGTGATCGGATCTGGTCTCCTGGCCACGGCGGTGAGCATTGCAGCAGCCGGCATCGCCATGGTGATCGGGAGGGTCGCGGCGAGGGAAGGCCCCGAACTGCCGATCGCGGCTGGCCTTTCCGGCTCGCTCCTCGCCTCGCCCTACCTGAGCGTCACCGACCTCGCCGCCCTCCTGATCGCCGCATGGCTCGTTCTTCGCCTCGATCCGCCGGGCTGGCTGAAGGCGTTGATGGTGGTGGGTTACGTGCCGTTCTTCTTTGCCAACGCCCTCTTCATGCACGGCCCCTTCCTCGTGCTCGAGTGCGCCTGGCTCCTCGCCCTGCTGGTGTTCGCGATCAAACGGCGGCGGGGCAGTGATCTGGAAGGTTGGCTCCGGAGCCCGGATTCGAACCGGGAACCGTCGCGTTAACAGCGCGCTGCTCTACCGTTGAGCTACTCCGGAACGCCAGGCGCCGTCCAGTATATCCGCCAAGCTGCGCCTGCAAACTCGCTAACGGTTCGCCGCTATCGGACCTTTCGGCGTTCCAGGACTTTGCGCCCCGATCCCCTAGGCAAATTCATCACGGCACCACGCAGGGCTCGGAGATCGGCCTCGCTCAACGCCAGCAACCCCCTGGGTGGCTGGTAGGCAGCCCTCTCGATCCGCGACCATAGCTTGTGGCCTGCCGGCGTCAGGGCCACCAGCCGCGAGCGCCGGTCCGACGGATGAGGGCGACGTTCCGCGAGACCGCGGGCCTCGAGCCGATCGACCATCCAGGTCACGGTCGAGGCATCGCACCGCCACTCGTCAGCCAGCGAGCGCATGCTCCGGGGAATCGGCGCGATGCTCGCCAGCGTGCGCGCGTCATTGGGCGTGAGGCCAGCGCGGCCGAGCGTCGCATTCCGCTCCGCCGAGGTCGCCACGATGAAGTCGAAGATCGCCCTCCAGGCCTCCCGGGCGGCTCGCTCTTTACCCGCCATGTCCGGATCGTAGGGGACGACCAACCTCCTTGGCAAGACCCGATCATTGATTGAATCCGATAGTTGTAGTCCTCCAAGCATTTTGGTATGGTGGAAATCGTCTAGGAGGTGCAATTGACATGGTTTCCTGGTTACTTTTCGTCCACGTGCTTTCGGCGATGGTGTGGCTTGGCGGGGGACTGACGCTGATGCTCGCCGGTTTCCGAGCGCGCTCCAGCTCTCGCCCGGAAGCGGTGGCGGAGTTTGCCGGGACGGTCCCCTTTGTGGGGTTGCGGGTTCTCATGCCGGCGGTCGTTCTGCTTCTGGTGACGGGCGTCTGGCAGGTGTTGGCGAGCTCCGCCTGGAGCTTCTCCCAGCTGTGGGTCAGACTGGCGCTGGGTCTTTTCGTGCTCGCCTTCCTCGTGGGGGCCATCTACCTCAGCCGCGTCGGCATCGGGCTCGCCCGAGCCACCGCCGGTAACAGACTCGCCAGCGAGGGCGCGGCCCTGCTCAACCGTTGGCTCGCCGGCTACGTCGTGGTGCTCGGCCTGCTTGTGATCGCGGTCTGGGACATGATCTTCAAGCCTGGCCTCTGACGAACGTCAACGCTTCGCCCGCTAACTCGCGATCCGCTCGGGAACCTGCCGGCCGGCGGACTCGCCGGCCCGTTCCTCTTCCTGATACTCGGCGTCGGTGTTGACCAGCCACGGATCGTAGTGCGCCCCCGTGGCGATATTCCGCGCCACCAGGATCCCCGTCATCATTGAGTGGTCCTGGTTGTTGTAGTGATGCATCCCGTTGCGCCCGACTAGCCAGAGATTCGGCAGGGCTCGCTGCAACCATTCGCGCACGACAGCCACATGCCCGAGATACGCCCCGTCGTACACCGGATAGGCCTTCGGCTGCCGATAGACCATGCCGGCCTTCACCTCGTCCGCCCGGCAGATGCCCAGCGCGACCAGCTCGCGCCGCCCCATGTCCAGTAACTCGGCATCGGACCAGCGCCACATGCCGTCCTGCTCGAAGCAGAAGTACTCCATGCCCAATCCCGTCAACCCGCCGTCATCGACCATCGCCGCGCTGAAATTCTTGAAATTCGCGATCCGCCCCACCTTGACGCCCGGATCGTGCACGTAAATCCACTGATCCGGAAAGACCTCGGCGCGGTCGACGACCACGTTGACGGTGATGAAGTCGCGGTAACCGAGCGCGTCGGCCGCGGCGCGGACGATCGAGGGCGCGGCCGGCTGTTCGCGATCAGCTCGCGGATCGGCATGGTGCTGATGAACTCGGTCCCCAGCACGTCGAGCGTCGCCCCTGCGCCGTCGCGCACGACCACCGACAACACCCGCCCGCCCGCGTGACGGACGGCCACCACCTCTTCTCCCAATCGCACCGGGTGCCCGCTCGCCTTGAGGCGCGCTGCCACCGACTCCCACATCTGGCCGGCGCCCAATCGCGGATAGCGGAATGCGTCGACCAGCGTCTTGACGATGGCGTGCTCGCCGCCGCGCCACGAGGGGGGCAGGACGGCGTTGCGAATCACCTCGACCAGGTTCAGCCCGCGGATGCGCTGCCCCGCCCAGTCGGCGGAAAGCTCGCTGGTCGGGATCCCCCAGACCTTTTCGGTGTAGGTCTTGAAAAAAATCTCGAACAGCCGCCGGCCAAATTGGTTCGACACCCAATCCTCGAACGACTGCGGGTCCACGACCGGATGCGTCCGGGCCTGCGCGTAGCTGATCAGGCAGCGCGCGGTCTCGACCGGCCCCAGGTTCAAGAAGGCATTCGAGGCCCGGATCGGATAGTCGAAGAACTTGCCGCGATACATGATGCGCGTCAGGCGCGACACCGGCCGAATCTCCTTGCCGAGCACCTCGCTCCAGAGCGCCTCGATCTCTGGGCTCTTGGAGAAAAACCGGTGGGGGCCGACGTCGAAGCGGCAGCCCATGAACTCCAGGGTGCGGGCGATGCCGCCTACCTGTCGCGGGTCCTTCTCCACCACCGTCACCGGCGTCCCGTGCCGCGTCAGCTCGTAGGCGGCCGACAGCCCGGCGGGCCCGGCGCCCATGACCACCACGTGGTTCTGCGAACCGGGCGAAGTCGCGTCAGCCATCCGCTGAGGGAGCAACTCTCGGCGGCGGGCCCCTCTTGCGGCCCCCACCCTGCCCTCCCCCGTAAACGGGGGAGGGATTCGACCCTCGGCGGCCGTCTACCTTACTATTGCGGTCCGTGAGCCCCGCCTCGGAGCGCAACAAACCCCGCCTCCATCCGTTCCTCGAACGGCTTCGCCGGGGTCCCCTCCTGGGCGACGGCGCCATGGGCACCCAGCTCCATGCCCGCGGCGTCAGCTTCGAGCGCTCCTTCGACGAGCTCAACCTGACCGAGCCCAAAATCGTCGAGGAAATTCACCGAGCGTACATTTCCGCCGGCGCGGAGCTGATCGAAACCAATACCTTCGGCGCCAACCGGATCAAGCTCGCCCGCCATGGCCTCGAAGGGCGGGTGCGGGACATCAACTTCCGGGCCGTCAAGCTGGCGCGGGAGGCGCGCGAGATCTCGGGCGAGCCAGTCTTCCTCGCCGGATCGGTCGGCCCCATCGGCCAGCAGCTCGAGCCGATCGGCCGCATCACGATTGCCCAGGCGACGGCGGCCTTCGAGGAACAGATCGCCGCGCTGCTCGAAGGCGGCGCTGACCTCCTGGTGCTCGAGACCTTCACCAATCTCCCCGAGCTGCTGGCCGCCGTCAGTGCGGCGAAGAGGACGACCGACCTGCCCATCGTCGCGCAGATGACCTTCGCCGAAGATGGTCTCACGCTCAGCGCGGAGGAACCAGGCCAGGTGGTGCAGGCGCTCGAACGCGCCGGGGTCGACGTCATCGGGGTCAACTGCGGGGTCGGCCCGCAGGTCGCGCTCGAGGTTCTCGAGTCGATGCGCCATGAGACCCGCCTGCCGCTCTCCGGCCAGCCCAACGCCGGACTTCCGGCGCGCGTCGAAGGGCGCTTCTTCTACTTCGCGACGCCCGAGTACTTCGCGACCTATGCTCGCCAGGCCGCGGACCTCGGCGTGGCCTACATCGGCGGTTGCTGCGGCACCACCCCGGCGCACATCGCCGCCATGCGCGCCGCGCTCCAACCGGTCGCGGGCACGCCCCGAATCCGGCAGGCACCGGCCTCGACCGCGATTGCCATCGACCTCAATCCGGCGGAGCAGTTGCCG
>VBFF01000131.1:4154-4714 GCA_005889285.1 Chloroflexota bacterium | reverse complement strand
CAAGCCCGAGGACTTTAGCCGCTGGAACGGCTGGTAGCAATTCGTCGATTTGCGCCCGGACGCCGGCCCCGCTACGCTCGAATAAGGCTCCGATGACTGTCGACAGGACGGCTGACCTCTCCTCCGAGCGGTCCTTCGTCATGCGCCCATCGATGGGGCAGACGGGAAAGGTGCTTGGGACTGCGCTCCTCCTGGGCGGCGGCTATGTTGCGCTTCGACTTGTCCGGGCCTGGCAGGACCCGTCTGGGCGTCCACTGTTCATCCGGATGATGGTGGTGCTGGTGGCTCTCGTCGCGGTGGGTTACCTGCTGTTCTTTGCTCGCGCCAGGATCGAGGTTGCTGGCGAGCGTCTTCTAAAAGTCAGCGCCTTTGGCGGGAAGCGCTCCTTTCCACTCAGTGGCGTTGGCGGCGTTGCCTTCCGCGTTCTCCATCAGCCTCTCTCGCGGGCAGGCGATCCAACGCTCGGGGTCGTCTACGGTCGCGATGGCCGCGGCCTGTTCACTTTTTCGGCCAGGCTCTGGGACCCCGGCGACGTCCTCCGGCTAGCCGGCTTGCTCGGG
>VBFF01000131.1:2883-4098 GCA_005889285.1 Chloroflexota bacterium | reverse complement strand
CCTACGTTCTTGGCTTGGTGTTGTCGCTGGTCTTGCTGGTCGGCGTGGTCGTGGTCGTCAGCTTGAAAAGCTAGTGGTAGACCGGCGCCACGATCGGCGCCAGCTCGGGAGCCCGGCGGCGCTTGCGTCGCGTATCGAGCACCTCGCTGGCGAAGCGATAGCCCTCGTTCAGGTAAAAATCCGTGGCGCCGAAATCCATCGAATTGCGCAGGAATCCGGCATCTGGGCGCAGGTGGATGATCTCCACCGAGCGGCCCATCTGCCGGATGGTCCAGCGGGTGCGGTGCTGGGCCGCGATCTGAAAGGTGTGGTCGACGATGGCGTTGATCGATCCCAGCGGGCCTGGTAGCCGGCCCGCATAGCCCGAGTCCAGCACGTAGACGCGCCGCGCCCCCAGTTCGATGGCGGTGTCCAGTCCGGTTGGATCGACCAGGCCCCCGTCGACGTGCTGCCGCCCCTCGATCACGACTGGCGGGAAGACGCCGGGGATGGCTGAGGAGGCGAGCACCGCTGGCGCGAGCGCGCCGTGCGAGAAAACAGCCTTGGTGCCCATGGTGAGGTCGATCGCCACCGTGTGGAGCGGGACGGCGAGATCCTCGAAGTTGTGCACCTGGAGGTGCCGGGCGACGAAGCGCGACAGCCCATTGCCTTCGTAGAGCGATGGCCTCCGGCGCACCATGTTCTGGGCCGCTCGCCACCAGACCATGTCGAGTGTCCGGCGGCTGACCTGGCGCCAGACCTGCTCCAGCTGCCTCACCCAGTCGAGCTGAGGCCGGTAGGCGATCCAGGCACCATTCCAGGCGCCAATCGAGACCCCGACGATCAGATCCGGCGTGATGCCTCGCTCGATGAGGGCGCGCAGCATCCCCACCTGGGCGGCTCCGCGTGCCCCACCACCGGAAATCGCGAAGGCCGTCCGGTCGCGCCGCCAGTGCAGCATGACAGTTTTAGTTTAGGCAAGTACCGGCATCGACGTCTACGTTGGAACTCGTTTTCGGAAATGACGACAAACCCAGCTTGCTATACTTCACGGTGACTCGCGCCCCTGCTAACAACTTGACGACCAACGAGTTCCAATAACACAAGGTGGTGGCCTACTGGTTTGTCTGATTTCGAGCTTTCTCAGGACTCGTCCGACTCGCAGAATGGAAGCGCCGCGACGATGGAGGAGTTCCTCAACCAGGAGGAGGCTTCCAGTAAGCGCTTAGCCCACGG
>VBFF01000131.1:0-2830 GCA_005889285.1 Chloroflexota bacterium | reverse complement strand
CTGGGGACCCGCGAGGCGGGAACGCCCGACCTGCACTCCGGGGACCACATCAAGGTCTTCGTGTTACAGCCTGAAAACGAGGACGGCAACGTCGTCCTGTCGCTGCGCCGCGCGCGCGCCGAGTCGGTCTGGATCAAGGCGCAGGACCAACAGGTCTCGGGCGAGATGATGGACGCCGAGGTCCGCGAGCAGAACAAGGGCGGCCTGATCGTCAACATCCTGGGCTTGCGCGGCTTCCTGCCGACCTCCCAGGTCTCCCGCACCTACAGCTCGAACCTCCAGGAGCTGGTCGGCCAGCGCATCGGCGTCAAGATCCTCGAGGTCAACCGCAAGCGCAACCGGCTGATCGTCAGCCAGAAGGCGGCCTTCGACGAGGATCGGGCCCGGCAGCGGGGCGAGCTCTTCGAAAAGTTGAAGATCGGCGACGAGATCCAGGGCAAGGTGTCTGGACTGACGACCTATGGCGCGTTCGTCAACCTGGGCGCGGCCGATGGCCTCATCCATATTTCCGAACTCTCGTGGGACCGCGTGGCCAACGTCGGCGATGTTCTCCAGGTGGGACAGGACGTGCAGGTCAAGGTCATCAAGCTCGACCCCGATACATCGCGCATCTCCCTCAGCCTCCGCCAGCTAGGGCAGGATCCCTGGGATCACATCGAGAAGCGTTTCCCGCCCGGCGCTATCGTCGAGGGGGAAGTCACGAAGATCAAGAAGTACGGCGCCTTCCTCCAGATCGGCGACGGCATCGAAGGCCTGCTCCACATCTCCGAGCTGGCGTGGGAGCACGTCGAGCACACCGAAGATGTCGTCCAGGTCGGACAGAAGCTACGGGTTCGGGTGCTCCAGGCAGACAGGAGCCGTCGCCGCATCAGTCTCTCGCTCAAGCAAGCGGAAGAGCCGCCGCCGGGAGGCCGGACCGACGAGACCGAGGTCTCGGATTATCCGGGAGAGATCGAGCGGGTTCCGCAGGCGGAACGCCAGCCGGTCTACGCCGAGGTCAGCGCCGCCCCGCAGGAATAGGGCCCCCGCCCTACGTCAAACGGGGAGGGGTGCCCTTCAGCGACCTCCCCAAACGGGGGAGTCCGGCTAAGGGATTATTAGATTTTGCGCGTATTCAAACTGAATTTGCGCTATGCTTCCGAGAACGATTGTTTAGGCCTACCCGAGCAGTGGTAACTCCCTAACGTCTCAGCAGGCGGATTTCAGCCGCAGTTCCAGACGGGAAGTCTTTCGAGATTCCGGGTATCGTAATAGCTAGCAGAGAACTTAGTCGGAGGATATTGGTTGTACCCCTTTGAGCGGTTTACGGAGCGAGCGAAGAAGGTCCTGACGCTGGCCCAGGAAGAAGCCGAGCGCTCGCACCATTCTTATATCGGCACCGAGCACCTGCTCCTTGGTCTGCTGCGCGAGGGCGAAGGCCTCGCCGCCAAGGTGCTGAACAACCTCGGCGTCGAGATCAACAAGGTCCGCGCCACGATCGAGTCGGTGCTGGGCCGCAACGAGCGCATCATCATCCAGCAGATCATCCCCACCTCGCGGGTAAAGAAGGTCATCGAGATCTCCTTCGAGGAAGCCCGCCGCATGGGCAACAACTACGTGGGCACCGAGCACCTGCTTCTCGGTCTCCTGATCGAAGGTGAAGGCATCGCCGCTCATGTCCTCGAGGACCTGGGCGCGAACCTGGAGAAGGTGCGCGGCGAAATCGACCGGTTGCTGCACGAGAGCGGCCTCGACGAAGAGGCGGCGACCGCGAAGAAGCCGTCCAAGACGCCGCTGCTCGACCAGTTTTGCCGCGACCTCACCGACCTGGCGGCGAAGAACACGCTCGACCCGGTGATCGGTCGCGAGACCGAGATCGAGCGGGTCGTCCAGATCCTGTCCCGCCGGACCAAGAACAACCCGGCGCTGATCGGCGAGCCCGGCGTCGGCAAGACCGCGATCGCGGAGGGCCTCGCCCAACAGATCGTCTTGGGCAACATCCCGGAGTCGCTGCGCGGCAAGCGGGTGCTGACGCTCGACATGGGCGCCCTGGTCGCCGGAACCAAGTACCGGGGCGAGTTCGAGGAACGCCTGAAGAAGATCCTCGATGAGATCCGCTCCAGCCGCGAAGTGGTGCTCTTCATCGACGAGCTGCACACGCTGGTCGGTGCCGGCGCGGCGGAAGGCGCCATCGATGCCGCCAACATCCTCAAGCCCGCTCTCGCTCGCGGCGAGATCCAGTGCATCGGGGCCACCACCCTCAACGAGTACCGCAAGTACATCGAGAAGGATGCGGCCCTCGAGCGCCGCTTCCAGCCAGTTTTCGTCGACGAGCCGTCGCTGATCGAGACGATCTCGATCCTGCACGGCGTCAAGGCACTCTACGAGAAGCATCACCGCGTCACCGTGACGGACAAGGCCATCAAGGCGGCGGCCGAGCTCTCGGTGCGCTACGTCTCGGACCGCTCCTTGCCGGACAAGGCGATCGACCTGATGGATGAGGCGTCGGCCCGCGTTCGCATGAAGCTGACGACCACACCGCCGGATCTCAAGACGATGCAGAAGGAGATCCGCGACCTTCAGATCAAGAAGGAAGAGGCGATCGCCAACCAGGACTACGAGACCGCGGCCTCCTTCCGCGACAAGGAGAAGAAGCTCAAGGACAAGTACGTCAAGGAAGAGATGGAGTGGCGCGACAAGCTGGGCGCGACCGTGCCGGAGGTCAACGAGGAGCACATCGCTGAGATCGTCAGCTCCTGGACCGGCGTGCCGGTGTCCCGCCTCGTGGAGGAGGAATCGACCCGCCTGCTCCGCATGGAGGATGACATCCACGCCAAGCTGATCGGCCAGG
>VBFF01000130.1 GCA_005889285.1 Chloroflexota bacterium | reverse complement strand
TCCGCCGGCCTGCGGCTCTCCGTTCGAGTTGAGACCGTCGACCAGCTAGCGGCGATTCTCGCCCGTCACTGGGAGCTCGGCGGAGCCGGCGTCGTCGTCAGTCAGCCACTCACGGGCGACCTCGCCCTCCCCCGTTCGGAACTGGCCGGCGACGAGGCGCCGGCAGCACGCGGACCCGGGCGAACTCCGGCGGAGCTGGGCCGGCTGCAGGCCCGCCTCGGCGATCGCGTCATCCGCGCCAATATCGCCCTGCTCGAGCGCAACGCCGCGCTGGCCGCCTCGACCGCGCAGGCCCTGCGCAGCCATGGCTGACCCGCCGGCTACCGAGGAGCAGCTCCGCAGGCTGAAGAACACGGTGATGGGCGCTGGCTATCGCCTCGCGCAGCTGGCCCAATCCGGCGAGTTGCAGGCTGGCGCATCGACGGAGCTCGCCTCCATATCCCGCGACCTGACCGAGGCTGTCGGGCGGTTAGAGCGGTTGCTGGCTGCGCTACACCGCGACGCCTAGCGGTTGCGGAGTTAGAGCCCGCCCGGAAGCCTGCCGGCGCACTCGCCGCTAAGCCCGAGCGCGGTGACCGCCGCCGATGGGTAGACGATCACTGAGTCCGGCGACAGAATGGCGCTGTCGTTGATCCACTGGCACGCCGCACGACCCTGCACAGGTGTCTTGATGCCCGAGCCGCCGTTCCATTGCTGGGCCCACCAGTCGCCGTCTCGGTCGATGAAGTAGTCCTGGCCCGCCGGCGAAAGCTGGGGCGACTGGTTGATGCTCTGAAACGGCTGTCCCTGGTGCGACGTCATGGTCCCCGACCAGTCATAGCGCCGGCTATCGAGGTTGACCGCGTCGAAACAGACGACGCCGGCCGGTGATGGGGTCAGGCGTGAGTAACAACTACTGGTGTCGATGCGCGCGACCTCGGCGCCCGTGCTCGCATCCAGTACACGCCAGGCGGACGGGTGAAAGACGGCTGACGCGGAACACGCCGGCACCATGGCGATGACCATCTTCCCCTGGTGCCAACCAACGGGCCACATCGTCGCATCGGCTGCGGACTTGTGGATCGTCCCCGAGTAGAGGTCGGTCCGATGCCCGCCGCGAAGATCTTCGACGTAGAGGTTCAGTTGAATCGTCGACGCCGGCGCGAAGTCCTCGACGAGGACGGCGATGCGTCGATCATCCGGGCTGACAGAAAAGACGCTGATTTTGGCCGCCCCACCCGGAACCGTTGTGACGGTGCCGGATGTGCCGTCAGGCGCAATGAACCGGATCTGCGTGTCGCCATCGCGGTAGTAGACCTTGTTGTCCGACGCGCTCACCGGCGAGGGCGCCGCCGCTTCCAGCCCGTTGCCACACGCATGCGCCGCCGCGGGCCGGACGGCAACCGTCGCCGCGACGCAACCCAGCGGGCTGATCAGGTCGAGGCTGCCGGAACTGATCAGGAGTCCGTAGCTTTGTGCTCGCGCACACACCGGCGCCGAACTGGCTGATGCCGACGTCGTGGGCGACGCTGTTGCGGATGCCGAGGGTGATGCCGTTGGAGCCGCGGTCGTGGCGGCATGCAGGGGTGCGCCGCCGCAGCCAACCGTCAGGGTCAGGGCGCCCAGGAGCAGGATTGCCCGCTTCACGCGGATGGAACGGAGATCACGTCCTAAACGTTTCGCGCCGATCTCGGCTAAGCGGATTGATGCTCGGCTTCCGGCGAGATCGGGAGAGGATCGGGGCGGACCGCGCTGAAGACCGCGCCCGCGGCTGCAATGGCGACGATCAGGCAGGCCGCGGCCGCTGTGAACAGGGCGATGACGATAAATGGGGCAGTGTTGTGGCCGGCGGTCAGGTAGAGAGCCGCCGCCAGCGTCCAGAAGCCGGTGAGAGCCGCCGCGAGCCGCGCCCAAACGGGCGCGTTCTTCAGATAGCGCTCGTGGGTACCGAGCTGCAACGGCAGTCGTTCCGCCCACTCCGGACGGAACTTCCAGGCGGCCGCCAGCCCCGCCCAGCCGGCGGCGTTGAGGAGGGCAAACA
>VBFF01000095.1 GCA_005889285.1 Chloroflexota bacterium | reverse complement strand
GGCACGACCATCCTGCTGATCGAGCAGAACGCCACCAAGGCACTCACTGTCTCCAATCGCGGCTATGTGCTGGAGACCGGGCGCATCGTCAAGGAAGGCCCGACCAAGATGCTCCTCGAAAGCCCCGACGTTCAGAGGGCGTATCTCGGCATCTAGCCCAATCGTGTGCCGCGGTCGCGGCTGGGTCGCGGGGGCGATCGCGCTGGTACTGGTTTCGTGCACGCCCTCCCAGGCCGCCCCCTCCGGGCCCGTGCTCGCCAGCATCGCCGTCGGGTCACGGCCGGGTACACCCGCGGTCGGGCTTGGTGCGGTCTGGATCCCTAATACCGGGGACGGAACCGTCACCAGGATCGATCCGGCGTCAAATCGCGTTGTCGCCACGCTTCGGGTTGGAGACGCCGGCGCCTTCTACCAGCGCGTGTGTCAGCCCTATGGATCGGTCCACAGCTTCATGGTCACGACCTTCCACGTCCGCCGCTGCGACCTGCCCAGTTCCATAGCCACGGCCAATGGGCTGCTCTGGGTTGCCAAGAACGACACCAACACGATTCTCGCCATCGATCCCAAAGACGGCCACCAGGTCGCTTCCATCCCCATCGGCGTCACACCCTTCGAGCTCAGGGCCAATGATCAGGCGCTGTGGGTCACCAGCTACGACGACAACGTGGTGGTTCGGATCGATGTTCGCTCGAAACAGCTCGTGCAGACCATCGCGCAGCTGGGTGGACCGTCGGGGCTGGCGCTCGACGGCGAGACCGTGTGGGTGGCGATCAGCCGGGCAGGCACCGTGGCGCGAATCGACGCCGGCTCAAACCGGGTGGTCGCCACCATTCCCGTGCCGTGCAGCGCATCGTGCTGGTCGGCTCCGACGCCGCTGCCCGTCGCCGTAGCGAACGGCGCGGTCTGGGTGCGCAACGAAGGCATCGGCACCCTGTCGCGGATCGACCCAGCGACGAACACCGTGACGACGACGCTCGACGTGAACACCTTCAACGGGCGCAGCGGCCAGGATGCGATCGCGGTTGCCCCCACCGGAATCTGGCTCGGCGGGATCAGCCTCGAGGCCATCGACCCGGCGTCAAACCGCGTCGTCAAAACCATCGACCAGCCCGGCATCACGCTCGCCTACGGCTACGGCTCGCTCTGGGTCACCGACACGTCCGGGCGCATCCTGCGCATCGACCCCCAGCGGGCGACCGCGCGATGAGCCGCTGGCGCCTCGCGGTCCTGCTGCTGGGCACGCTGCTGCTTGCCGGTTGCACCGTGGGTGTCGGCACACCGGCGCGCTCCCTCGGCGTCATCAAGCTCGGAGTGGACCTGCCGCTCAGCGGCGACGACGCGCCGGATGGGTTGCCGGCGAAGAACGCGATCGACCTCGCCATCAAGCAGGCCGGGCGGGTGTGCGGCCCGACCCGCCACACGGATGCCTGTTTCGACCTGCAGGCCGTCATCGATGACGATGTCAGCCAGGGTATCCATGACCCGGCGAAGGGCGCGAAGAACGTCCAGCTCCTCGCCCAAGACGCGCGGGTCCTCGCAATGGTCGGCCCACTCCACGACAGCGTGGCCAAGAGCGAGCTGCCGGTGGCGAACGCCGCGCGGCTCAGCATGGTGAGCCCCGGCACGACGAGTGAATGCCTGTCTCAGGAGCCACCGGACGGGCATTGCCAGGGGCTGAGCGCGCGGCTTCGCCCGGGCGGTCCCAATAACTTCTTCCGCGTCGTCACGACCCAGCTGGTCGAGGGGGCGGCCGGCGCCGACCTCGCCTTCCGGACGCTGGGCAAGAAGCGGGCATTCGTCATCAATGACCAGACCACCTTCGGGCTGGGGATTGCGGCCACCTTCGTCGCCCGGTTTGTTCAAGACGGCGGGACGATCGTGGATCCGTCGGACCTGGGCGCCTTCGATCCCAACCAGCCGCCCGCCTTCGGCTCGCGCGTTCAGCGCGCCCTCGAACTGGGAGCGGACGTGATCTACTACGCCGGCACCGGCATCAGCACGGCGGCGTTGTTACGGCGCGAGATGGCGGCGCGGATGCCGCAGGTGCCGCTTATCGGGAGCGACCGGCTGGCCAGCAGCCAGTTCGCCAAGGCCGCCGGCGCGGCGGCGCGCGGCAGCTATTACACGGTGATCGGTCCCGACCCAGCCGTCCTCCGAGGGGCGCAGGTGTTCGTGCACGACTACAAGACTGCCTACGGCCACGACGTGGGCGCCTTCAGCCTGCCGGCCTACGATGCCACCCGGCTCCTGATCGCGGCGATCGGGCGGGCGATCGACGATGCCGGCGGAACCCTTCCCACTCGCGACCAGGTGCTCAAGCAGGTCTCGGCGACCCGGGATTATCGCGGCGCCATGGGCGCCACGAGCTTCGACGCCCGCGGCGACACCAAGCTGAAGTTGCTTAGCGCCTATCAGTGGTTGGGGGCGAACGATGCCGCCGGCCAGTTCGTGGCGCAGCCCTCGATCGACGGCTAACCGATCGGGCGGCCGGTCACCAGGGCGAGCGCGATCAGGTAGACACAGATCACGGCGAAGAGCCCGTACTCGAACATGATTCGGCGCGTCAGGGAATCGTCGAGTGCGTGGACGGTGAGCCCCTGCCAGGCGTACCAGGCGAAGGCCAGGATCACAGCGACGTACTGGCTCCCCTGGTTGAGGTAGGTCACCATGCCGAAGGCGCCAAAGGTGACGGTGCCAGCGGTCAGGAAGGCGGACAGTAGAGCCAGGCCCTCTCGCTTGGTCGCGAAACGAAAACTCCGATAGCCGCTCAGCAACGCAATGACGAAGATCGCGCTGAACTTGACGACGTTCGGCAGGTCATTGGATTGCAGCACGAGGAAGAAGAGCGCGAGCAGCGCACAGAAGGTGGTCGCGTCGCGGAGGAACCGGTGGAGCGGGCGCTCGCGGCCCATACCCCGCGAGAGATCGACGAAGCTGCTGGCGAAGATGAACGCGCCCATCGTCAGCATCGCGAGCGAATGCACCCGGTAGTCCGGCGCCAGGATGGAGAACGCCGCCGCGGCGACGATGACCAGTACCGGGGTGATGTAGTGATCGAGACTCAGAAACGCCGGGGTGCGGTTGCGCGCGTGCAAGAAGACCAGGCCGAGGGTGACGAGCACCGCCAGGGCGGCGGTTGCCTGCCACACCTGGCTGGGAGAGAGCAGCTCGGACTTGAAGGTCAGGCCGAGCGCGACTGCCCAGGCCGAGAGGAGTCCGAGGTAGCGGGTACCGAGCTGGACCGGGCGCGCCGTGGGCCGGACTCTCGATCGCACTTGTTGCCCTGGCCGGAGGGTCGCGGAAGAACTCGCCAGGGCTTCCGACATGGCGGCTAGTCTAGCAGGGAAACGTCCGTTTGGGGCTGGGGAAAGACCGCATCTGCGTGGAGCGAATTTGTATTCGAAAACAAATGTTCGACGCGACGCGACGGGTCTGTGGAAAGTGTGGAAAGGTGAGTCAAGCGGTGCTGGTTCCCTGCCGTCCGTATTTGTCCTCCAGCCGGACGACGTCATCGATCTCCGGGGAGGACACTTCGAAGAACTCACACTCCTCCACTCCGATCATCCGATGCTTGCGCCCCGGAATGATCCGGCGCGACATGCCGGGGGTCAGTCGGTGCGTCTGCAGCTGGCCCCGGTCGTCCTCGAGCTGCAGGTCTATTACCCCCTTGACGACCAGCAGCGTCTCGTCCTTCTGCCGGTGATATTGAAGGCTGAGCATCTCCCCGGCGTTGACGTGGATCACTTTGCCGAGGTACTTGTCGGTGACCGCGAAGCGGTTTTCCCAGCCCCAGGGCTTCTTGACAATGTCAGACAAGTTGGCGCAGCCCGAGCTTTTCTTCGAGCGAGGCGAGCAGCTGATCGACGCGCTCCTTCGAGGACGCTTCGCTGTAGACGCGGATCAGCGGTTCGGTCCCCGAAAAGCGGACCAGCACCCAGCTGCCGTCCTCGAGGTAATACTTGAAGCCGTCATCGGTGCGCGACCGTGCTACTCGCGCCCCGGCGACCTCGGTGGGCGGCTCCTTCTCGAGGCGGCCGTAGATTTCGGCACGCCGGGCCGCATACTCCTGCCGGTCGAGGTGCAGGTCATGGCGCGCGTAGAAGTGCGGCCCTACCAGCTCGGTCAGGTGGGCCATGATCTTCGAGAGCGGCTGGCCGTACTTGACGATCATGTCGGCGAAGGTGATGCCTGAGAGGATTCCATCGCGCTCGGGAATGTGTCCGCGGAACGCGAAGCCACCGCTCTCCTCGCCGCCGAGCATGGCGTTGGTCTCCGCCATCTTCGGTCCGATGTACTTGAAGCCGACCTTGAGCTCGTGAACCTTGACCCCGAATCGCTCGCCCAGCTTGTCGACCATCGAGGTCGAGGTCAGGGAGCGGACGACATCGCCTTTGAGGCCTCGCTTCTCGACCAGGTACATCATCAGCAGGGCCATCACCTGCAACTGGTTGACGAAGGTGCCCCGTTCGTCGATGATGCCGACGCGGTCGGCGTCGCCGTCGTTGGCGATGCAGAGGTCGAAGCGGCCCTTTCGCATTCGCTCCATCGCCTCGGGCATGTACTGGGCGATCGGCTCGGGATGCATGCCGCCGAAACCGGGGTTGCGCTCGCCGTGGATCTCCTCCACCGTCGTCTTGCCGCCGGAGAGGAGAGCCCGGACGTAGCCCTGGCTCGCGCCGTACATCGGCTCGTGGAGGATCTTGAGCCCGGCCGCCTTGATCGCGCCCAGGTCGACGAGCCGGCTGAGCTGCGCGGCGTAGGCTGGCTGCGGGTCGAAGACCTCGATCTTCCCGTCGCCGCGGGCATCCTCGAAGCGGACCTGGCGCACACGCCCGCCGCGCTGCACGCGCTCGATTTCCTCCTCGAGCCGGGCGGTTACCTCAGGGCTGGCGGAGCCGGCGTACTCCGGCTTGTATTTCAGGCCGCTGAAGTAGTACGGATTATGGCTGGCGGTGATCACCAGTCCGCCGCTCGCCTGCTTGTCGAGGATGGCGTAGGTCGACACCTGGGTCGGCGCGGGGGCGTTGATGACGAAGACCTTGACGCCGTTGGCGGCCAGCACCTGGGCCACCTCGCGAGCGAACAGATCCGAGGCGAAGCGGGTGTCGTATCCGACGATGGCCGATGGGTTAGGGCGGCTGACCAGGTACTGCGCGATCCCCTGGGTGGCAATGCGAACCGACTCATAGGTGAAGTCATCGGCGATGATGCCACGCCAGCCGTCCGTGCCGAACTTGATCTCGACGGCCAACGCTATCCGGTCCCCATCCCGCCACTAATCCTAATCGGCGAGCGGGGAATCGATCAGCTGGCTTTCGCCGACGGCGCGCGCAGGTACGACTCGGGCTTGAGGCCCGCAGCGGCGAGGTCGTACTGCAGCATCTCGCGGATCATTTCCTGGAAGGTGATCTTGGGGCGCCAGCCCAGCCTGGCCCGTGCCTTGCTGGGGTCGCCGCGCAGGTCGGGAACCTCCGCCGGACGAAAGTACGCCTTGTCCACCTCGACATGGTCCTCCCAGTCGAGGCCGACCAGCCCGAAAGCGAGCTCAACCAGTTGACGGATCGTCCACTGGACACCGGTGGCGATGACGTAATCGTCGGGCTTGTCCTGCTGCAGCATCATCCACATCGCCTCGACGTAATCCTTGGCGTGGCCCCAGTCGCGCTTGGCATCGAGATTCCCGAGCCGGAGTCTTGTGGAGCGCTTGGCGATGATGGCGGCGACACCTCGGGTCACCTTGCGCGTGACGAAGTTCTCGCCGCGACGCGGCGACTCGTGATTGAAGAGGATGCCGCTACAGGCGAACATGCCGTAGGCCTCGCGGTAATTGACCGTCATCCAGTGGGCGTAGACCTTGGCCACGCCATAAGGGCTGCGCGGATGAAACGGCGTCTGCTCGTTCTGCGGGGGCGGCGTCGTGCCGAACATCTCGGAGGTCGAGGCCTGGTAGAAGCGCGTGGAGCGGCCGGTCGCACGAATCGCTTCGAGGAGCCGCGTGGTACCGAGTCCGTCGGTGTTGCCCGTGTACTCCGGCTGATCGAACGAGATGTGCACCTGACTCTGGGCGGCGAGATTGTAGATCTCGTCCGGCTCGACGGTCATGACGAGGCGGTTCAGGCCGCCCGAGTCGGTCATGTCGCCGTAGTGCAGCGTGAAGCGCGCTCCCTCGAGGTGCTCTGGATGGGCGTGCTCCAGGTGGTCGATCCGGCTCCGGTTCATGCTCGACGAGCGGCGCACTACGCCGTGCACCTCGTATCCCTTCTCCAGGAGGAGCTCGGCGAGATAGGAGCCGTCCTGACCGGTGATGCCGGTGATCAGCGCGCGCTGTGCCACGGCCACAGTGTAACGACGCTCAGAGGTACTGGGTCTTGCCCATCTGCTTGAGGCGATCGACGATCAGTTTGACGTCCTGTGAGCGCGCCTTGGGACAGATCAGGATGGCGTCGTCGGTCTCGATCACGACCATGTCCTCGAGGCCGACCGCGGCCACCAGCTTGTGAGGCGAGTGGATCATGCAGTTTTTCGAATCGATCAACACCGACTCGCCCTCGACGAAGTTGCCCGCCTCGTCGCGCTGCAGGATGTCGTGCAGGTCCGCCCAGGATCCCAGGTCGTGCCACTCGAAGGTGGCACCGACGACGAGCAGGTTCGTGGTGCGCTCCAGCACCGCGTAATCGATCGCCTCGGTGGGCAAGGTCTGGTAGAGGCGATCGGCTTCATCGGCGCGCCCAGCCCGGCGGGCATGCCTCACCTGCTCCAACCCCGCGTAGAGCTGCGGCGCGTGCGCCGCCATCTCACTGAAGAGCACGTCGACCGGCCAGCTGAAGAGGCCCAGGTTCCAGAGGTAGGAACCCGATGCTAAAAAGCCTTCGGCGGTTTTGAGATCAGGCTTCTCCACAAACCGGACCACGCGATAGACCGCCGGTGCCTCGTCGCCGTCGAGCGGGGGCCCGACCTGGATGTAGCCGAACGCGGTCGAGGCATAGGGTGGTCGCAGCCCCACCGTCACCAGCGAGCGCCTCGACTCAGCCCAGCGCGCCTCGGCGTCGAGGGTCTTGAGGTAGGCGTCTTCGTCGTGACCGAGATAGTGGTCGGCGTGGACCGAGAGCATCGTCGCCTGTGGATCACGCTCAGCGATGGCGAGTGCGGCCAGGCCGAGCGCCGAGGCGGTACCGCGCCGCGCCGGCTCCACGATGAACTGTTCGTCGGAGAGCGTGGGCAATTGCTCGCGAATGCTCTTCAGCTGGGATTGTTCGGTAACGATGTAGACCTTGTCGGTCAGGCGCGATACCCGTGCGTACGTCGACTGCAGCAACGATTGCGCCCCGTGGAGGGTGAGCAGGTGCTTGGGCGACTTCTCGCGCGACCGCGGCCACAGCCGGGTCCCGCTTCCCCCCGCAAGAATCACGACGTGCCGGGCCATCAGGCCGCGCTCCGCTCCTGGCGCCGCCAGTCGTCGAGCGTGTCGCGCAGCATGCGTTCCAGCCCGACCTTCGGGCGCCAGCCGGTCAGCCGCTGGAAGCGGCGCGCGTCGCAGACGTAGACCTCCGCCTCGACCGCATGCTTGCGCGCCGGATCCACCTCCAGGCTGATGCTGGTGCGGGTCATCTTGAGGAGCAGGGCGACAATCTCGCGAAGCCGCGTCGCCGTTCCCGACCCGACGTTGTAGACCTCACCCGGCTTGCCCTTCTCCGCCGCCAGCAGGTAGGCGCGCACGACGTCGCGCACATCCGTGAAGTCACGTCGCGCCTCGAGGTTGCCGACCTTCAAGACCGGCGGCTGTTTCCCCAGCTCGATGCGGGCGATCTGCTGGGCGAAGCTGGCGACGGCGAAGCTCGGCGCCTGCCGGGGGCCCGCATGGTTGAAGGGCCTGATCCGGATCGCCGCCAGGCCATGGCTCAGGTGATACTGGAGCGCCAGCAGGTCCTGGGTCACCTTGCTCACCCCGTAGGGTGACACCGGCCGAAGCGGGGTGGCTTCATCGAGCCGGCGGGCGCCGCCGACCGGCCGGCCGTACTCGTCCGCGGAGCCGACCACGACCACCCGCGGCATGGGTTTCTGCCTGACGAGTGCCGCCAGCAGGTTGGCCTCGAGCCCGGCATTGATCGCGATCGTCTCGGCAGGGTCGTCCCAGGACGCGGCCGGGCTGCTCAGTGCCGCCAGGTGGAAGACCCACTGCGGCTGAATCTCGCGGACCAGGGTGTTGACCCGGTCCCGATCGAGGAGATCCACCTGGTGGGTCTGGACGCGCGGCGCGAGCTCCGCGCGTGGCGCCGGTCGATCCCCGCGGATGGTGCCGTGAACGCTGTGGCGTCGCCGCAAGAGAAGATCGGAGAGGTGGCTTCCGGCGAAGCCGTCGATACCCGTGACAAGGACGGTCTTAGCCGTCCTGCGACTCCACCACCTGGAGCCGTTGGACACCCGCCTCGGAGGCGAGCAGGTCCGCCTTGTCGGTCCGTTCCCACGGAAGGTCGACGTCGGAGCGGCCAAAGTGGCCATAGGCTGCCGTCTGCTTGTAGATGGGGCGGCGAAGCTCGAGCTGCCGGATGATCTCCAGCGGGCTGAGGTCGAAGTGCTTTTGGACCAGGGCCTCGATCGTGGGCACCGGGACGCGCTCCGTCCCGAAGGTCTCCACGAAGACCGAGACCGGCTTGCGCACGCCGATCGCGTAGGCGACCTGGATCTCGCAGTGGCTCGCCAGCCCCGCGGCGACGATGTTCTTGGCGACATAGCGCGCGGCGTAGGCGCCGGAACGGTCGACCTTCGAGGGGTCTTTCCCGCTGAAGCAGCCGCCGCCGTGCCGGGCATAGCCCCCGTAGCTGTCGACGATGATCTTGCGGCCGGTCACCCCCGCATCGGCCCTGGGCCCGCCAAGGACGAAGCGGCCCGTCGGGTTCACGTGGATGGTCGAGCGCTGGTCGAGCATCTTGGCCGGGACGACCTGCTCGAGCACGAGCTCCTGCAGGTCCTCGCGGATCCGGCTCAGATCGACGTCCTCGGTGTGTTGCGCCGAGATCACCACGGTATCGATGCGCATCGGGCGGCCGTCGACGTACTCGATCGTCACCTGCGTCTTGCCGTCGGGCCCCAGGTAGGGCAGGGTCTTGTCTTTGCGGACGCGCGCCAGCTGACGCGCCAGCTGGTGGGCGAGCTGGATCGGCATCGGCATCAGCTCCGGCGTCTCGTCGCAGGCAAAGCCAAACATCATCCCCTGGTCGCCGGCGCCGCCGGTGTCGACGCCCTGCGCGATGTCGGGCGACTGCTTCTGGATGGAGACGATGACGCCGCAGGTTTCGGCGTCGAAGCCGAATCCGGGATGGTCGTAACCGGCCTGCTCGATGGTGTCCCGAATCACATCGCGCATCTCGACGTAGGTGTCGGTGGTTATCTCGCCGATGACGAAGGCCAGTCCGGTGGTGACGGCGGTCTCGCAGGCGACTCGGCCGAGCGGGTCCTTCGCCATGATGGCGTCGAGGATCGCGTCCGAGATCTGGTCGGCGATCTTGTCGGGGTGGCCTT
>VBFF01000053.1 GCA_005889285.1 Chloroflexota bacterium | reverse complement strand
CGTCCGCTCAGTCCCGCACGTATCTGATGTCGAAATCGTGCTCCCAGGTGGCGCCGTTATCGGTCGACTTCTCCCAGTAGCCGCTCAGTGTGCGTTCGTCCTTTGAAACCGTACATTCGAATCGCTGCCAGAATCCGGGTGCCTCTCGCCACATCCGCCAGACGGTGCCATCGAAGCGCATGTGGTAGATCCGGGACATCGGTCTTCTGTCGAAGTAGAGCACTTCATACTCGCTTTGCATTTGATCGCGGCCGATGATCCAGACCGCTTGTGGCGGGCCGGAGGGCGTCTCGCTCTGGCGCATCGCGAGGAAAGCACCATCGTCGACCCAACGGAAGGACGTGTGTCCTCTAAGGGTCTCGGATCGGTCCGGTAGGAATTCCGCGTTCGAAAGCTCGGTCCGCCACTCACCGACCAGGAAATTGAGCTGGCTGAGTGCTGGGTTTGCGGCCGGGGCGCTCGCTTTGGCCATTGGTCCCAAGTCTAGAGGGGGCCACCTCGCGCCGGCCCACCGTCCGCCGAGACGCTACCGTATACGGGAATGAACTGGGCTGGAGTCGCGACGCCATCGAGGCGCTCATGCGAGTAGGGACCGGGTTCGACCTCCACCGATTGGTGGTCGGCCGCCGGCTGGTCCTCGGCGGCGTCGAGCTTCCCTGGGACATGGGGTTGGACGGCCACAGTGACGCCGACGTTATCTGCCACGCACTGATCGACGCGCTCTGTGGTGCCGCGGGCATCGGCGACATCGGCACGCTCTTTCCCGACGACGACCCGAAGTACAAGGATGCTCGCAGCCTCGACCTGCTGCGCGAAGTAGCGGATCACTGCCGCCGCGCCAAATGGGCGGTCGAGAACGTGGACGTCACATTGCTCGCCCAGGTCCCTCGGCTCACGCCCTATCGCGAGGCCATCCGCAACAACCTCGCGGGCGTGCTGGACATCGATCCCGCTGCCGTTGGCCTGAAGGCGACCACGACCGATCACGTCGGACCCATCGGCAAGGGCGAAGCCCTGGCCGCCCAGGCGGTGGCGCTGCTTCGAGAGATTCCGTGACGTCGTTGCGCCTCCACAACACGATGAGCGGCCGGTTGGAACAGTTCGTGCCGATCGAGCCAGGCCACGTTCGGATGTACACCTGCGGCCCGACCGTCCACGATTATTCGCATATCGGTAACTTCCGCACCTTCCTCTTCGAGGACCTGCTGCGCCGCGTCCTCCTCCAGCAGGGATATCGGGTCACCCAGGTGATGAACCTCACCGACGTCGAGGACCGCATCATCAAAAAGGCTGCGGAGCATGGCCAGACGATCGACGAGTTCACCGAGCAATACATCGAGGCGTTCTTCCAGGATCTCGACACGCTGCGGATCCAGCGCGCGGAGCATTATCCGCGCGCGACGCAGCATATCTTCGAGATGGTGTCGCTGATCGAACGCCTCACGGAGAACGGCCACACCTATGTCGCCGACGGGTCGACGTACTTTCGGATCTCGAGCTTTCCTCGCTACGGCGCGCTGGCGCATCTCGATGTCAGCGGCCTGAAGGCGGGCGCGCGGGTTGACGTCGATGAGTACGGCAAGGATGACCCAAGGGACTTCGTCCTCTGGAAGACGCGCAAACCCGGCGAGCAATCATGGGAAACACCGCTGGGGGCGGGCCGGCCTGGTTGGCACATCGAATGTTCGGCGATGAGCATGCAGTACCTGGGGGAGCAGCTCGACATTCACTCCGGCGGGGTCGATCTGATCTTTCCTCACCACGAGGACGAGATCGCCCAGAGCGAGGGGGCGACCGGGAAGACGTTCGCGCGCTACTGGCTCCACGCACAGCACTTGCAGGATGCGACCGGCGAAAAGATGTCCAAGCGCCTGCACAACTTTTCGACGGTTCGCGATCTCCTGGCCGAGGGATACACGCCACGGGCGATCCGCTACGCGCTGCTGACGGGCGCCCACTACCGGAGCCCGCTGGCGTTTTCGACGGAGCTGCTCAAGGCCGCGGACAGCGCGGTCAAGCGGCTCGATGAGTTCGCGGTGCGCCTTGGGAGGGTTGGCGATGCTGAGGCACCGGCGGAGATTCGGGACCGCTGGGACGAGGCGCTTCGAGATGACCTCAATCTTCCCGCGGCGGTCGGTCATCTCTTCGAGTTCATCAAAGCCTTTAACCCACGGCTGGAATCGGGAAAAGCGACGGCTGAGGAGCGCGCCGCCGCGATGGCGATGCTCCGTCACGCGAACCTTATCCTCGATG
>VBFF01000094.1:10048-20430 GCA_005889285.1 Chloroflexota bacterium | reverse complement strand
GAGGCGGGCGAACTCTTCGTTGGTCTTGGCGTAGTGGTTGTGACCCTGGGGGTCGGAGAGGTAGAAGAAGTACCCGGTGTTCGCGGGTTGGAGCGCGGCATCGATGGCTTTGATGCCCGGGTTGGCGATCGGTCCAGGTGGAAGGCCGGTATGTAAATAGGTGTTGTAAGGGGACTGAATCATGCGGTCCTCCTTGGTCACGGATGACTGCCAGATGCCCTTGGCGTAGAGCACGGTGGCGTCGATCTGCAGCGGCCAGCCCGCCGACAGCCGATTGTAGATCACGCTGGCGACCAGGGGCCGGTCGTCCTGGTAGCGCGCCTCGCGCTCGATCATGGACGCGATGGTGACAATTTGCAGAGGACTGAGCTTGCGCTGGGCCGCCTCGCTCTTTCGCGTGTCGTCCCATAGCCGCTTGAAGTTGTCGAGCTGGAGCTTGATCAGGTCATCGGGGAAAAGGAAGCCCTCGAGAGAGGCGCCTGGCGGCAGGTCTTTGAGAAAGTCGTAGCTGTACTGTCCCTGGACGGCGAGCGCCATGTAATCGCTCCCCTTGATGAGGCCGCCTTTGTCCAGCGCGGCCGCCGTCTTCTTGATCGTGTATCCCTCGGGAATGGTCACGAAGACTTCCTCCGGGATGGCGGTCTGCAGGGCGGTCAGGATCTGGATCATGTTGAGGTTCCGGCTCAGCTCATAAGCCCCCGCCTGCACGTTGCGGTCCAGATGCTTGTAGCGCGCATACAGGTCGAAGACGGTCACCGAGTCGATCAGGCCGGTCCGGTGCAGGGTGTCGGCGACCTCGTGAAAGGTCGAGCCTGGCGGCACGACGAAGCGCACCTTGGAGTTGCCGGGATTCGCGGGCTGATGGAGCTGATGGTCGACCCAGTTGTAGGCGACGACGCCCGGGATGCCCAGTGCCGCGGGCAGCAGGAAGAGGATGACCACGAACCACTGCACGCAGCCGAGGGCACGGCTGCGTTTGCGCGGCGCCGCGGCGCTCACGGTCGACCGCTTCGGATCAGTCAGTGTTGCGGACCGCCGTCATCATCGGCCTCGTCTTCCTCTTCGAATTCCTCGAGCTGCTCGACCACCCGGTCGTGCTCGTCGTCGTCCAGCGTCACCAGCGACTCCCCTTCGCGACGCAGGATCAGAACCCGTTCCTCGTCGGCCTCCGCCTGCAGAACGTAGTAGGTTTCGCCTTCGATCTCGACGACGTCGTGGACGACGTAGCTTTCCTCTTCGCCGGTCTTCTCGTTGACCAGCTCGATGGTCTGAACTTCGCCGTTCGCTTCCGGAATCTCTGGCATTCAGCCTCCTGGTGCTCGACCAGCCCGATAGTCGAGATACCCCTGCAACAATAGCGTGGCGGCGACTCGATCGATCTCCTGGCGCCGTTTGCCCCGCCGTTTGCCCTGCTCGATCAGATAGCGCTCGGCGGCCACGCTCGTCAGCCGTTCGTCCCAGTATGCTACCGGCCGTCCGGTTGCCTTTGCCACGCTGGCGCCGAACGCCTGGGCTTGCTGAGCCGCCGCATCGATACGACCGTTCATCAGCCGCGGCAGCCCAATCACGATCAGTCCAACCTCGTGGCGTTCCACCAGGTCACTGAGTACCTTGAGGTCTTCCGTCTCTGATCGGCGCGCCAGCACACTTAGTGGCTGGGCAATCGTCCCCGATGGATCACTGAGCGCGAGACCGAGCCGGACCGTACCCGGATCGATCGCGAGGATCCTCACGGGCTCGCGCTGCTGCTGGAGACCTCCTGGATCTTGAGCGTGATGCGGGAGCTGAAGAGTGGCAGCCACGGCAGCCCGAACGGCGACTGGGTCACCCGGGCGTCAACGACGTTGGGAAGCGTCTGGAGGAAGGCACGCCCTTTGCTGGGACTCATGCCTTTGAGATGCGCGCGGATCGCCGGCTCGAGGAAGATCGGCGCGTAGAAGCCCGACAGGTGGCCGTTGAGCGTGATGTGGCCGTCAGCGTTGGCGTCCGACGGCGGATCGTATTTGAGGGTCGTGCCATCAGTCGTCAACTGCGAGCCTTGAGGCACCTTTCGCTGGAGGAATCCCTTGAGCAACTGCTGCACGACTTTCTCGTCATAGGCGACAGCGTCACCGGAGACCTTGATGGCGACGGTAAAGCCGCCCACCTCCTCGCCGACCGCGTGATCCGGCTTGGCCGTGGCCTGAACGCCGTTTCCCACCAGGACGAGCTTCTTCCCCTGGGCTTTCCCGTTCAACTGGTCGGTTACTCGCGGCAGCGCGTCCTTCGCATAGACGTCTTTGATGCTGTCGATGTCCGACTGCTGAATGACGGTGGCGGTGCGCGCATCCGCGCCGCCGGTGATCGCTTGGCCGTTGTTGACCGAGAGCAAATCATCCGGATTGTTGTTGTTGATGTACCGAATGGTGTCAATTTCAGTATTGCCCGCAAGACCGGCCTGGACGGCCGCCACGGGGGCGTCAACGGAGCCCTGGGAAACCAGCGTCGACTGAACAGTCACTGACTTCGTCGTTAGATAATGCTTACCGCTCCCGGTGCTAACGTCAGTCCCTGACCGTATTGGGACGGAGCATATGAACCCCGAACAAGATGCCTTGAATGTCACTTGTCCGGTGGCTTTTGCTGCGTCAATCTGCTTCTGACCCGTCGGTGTGCCGGGCAGATTCTGCGACTCCTCGGCGTGAATCGCTTGCGTCGCGAAGTGATCAGGAGATCCCGCCGTGGCACCGGGCGCCCCCAACAGGGTGACATCCGCCTTGACTGGCGTCCCTTGAACGAATACCGTTGCGGTCGCCGTCGGCAGGTAGAGGATGCCGACGAGCAACGCGACGACTGCCAGAACCGCGGCCCCAATCAGGTACGGCCGGTAACTGCCGAGCGGCGGCCCCGCTGGGGCCGGCTTTCGAGAGGCCGGCGCTTGCTGCTTCGGTGGGGCAGACATGACGGACGTTTCCCGAGGCCGGTCCATGGTGGCAACACCGCGTTGAGGCGCAGTCGCCTGGCCGGTGGGTGGGGATGTCGGTGCGACGGCGGGCGCGGCCGGGGCGATCGCGGTCGCGCCGGTCGAGGTGGGATCGCCGGCCAGTTCCGGACGGTGCACCTCGCCGCCGCGGTCGTACGCGGCCAGGTTGGGATAGGCGGTAAAGCCGGCCTCCAGGGACATCGCCTGAAGCCGCGGATCGCCGCTCACCAGGTTCACCCGCTTGCCATAGCTGTCGGCGTAGCGCTTCAGCAGCCGGAAGCTCATCGCGCTCTGAAGGGCCCTGGCACGCTCCGGGACGACAAAGGTGACCTCATCTTCGAGACTGAGATCACGCAGGCGATCGACCAGGTCGGTGATCTCCTCGTCGGCTTCAACGTAGAGCAGCTTGGCCAGAGTCTTCACAGTTTTAACACGTCGCTGCCTTTAATACCGGAAACGTCACTGATTGTCGAGTTGTTACGGTGTCAGGTTTTCTTCAGACTTTCATGGCCTTGAGGACCTTGCGCATCAGCCCGAAAAGGGGCGCCTGGTCTTCGGATTGCTGCTGAATCGCGTGGAAGGCCAGCCCCATCGGGGTGATGTCCTGCTGGTCGAGCAGCAGGCCCGTCGAATCGTAGATTCCCCGGATATCCACCGGCCGCAGCAGATGGATGGTCGGGGTCCGGGCGAACGGGAGTTTGTCCCCCCACGAGAAGGCGTTGAGCTGATCCTTGACCTCCGGGAGGGCGCTGCCCCCGCCCGCTAGGTAGATGGCGGTCGGCAGCCGGTCGCCCTTGGCCATCTCCTGCAGGGTGATCGCCACCCCCTCGACCAGCACCTCGGCGTCCCTGGCCAGCACCGCATGGACCTTCTCGACTTGATCGGGTGGGAGCTCGCCCTTGGAATGCCGAAGCTTGACCGCCTCGGCATCGTTGAACGAGATCCCGAAGCGCGAGGCCAGCTTCTTGGTGAAGACGCGCCCTCCGAGGGGAAACATCCGGGTCCCCTCGATGCCACCGTTTCGGATCAGCGCGATATCGGTCGTGCCGCCGCCGATGTCGATAAAGATCCCGCCGAAGTCGTAGACCTCGTCGGTGGCGGCGCAGCGCGCCATCGCGTACGGTTCCGCGACGGTTGCGATCAGCTCCAGGTCGAGCTCCGAAGCGATCGTCTGCAGGGCGCCGACGTGGGTCAGCGGCGCGAAGGTGTTGAACACAGTGATCACCATCTGCTTGCCCTGGAAGTCGATCGGGTTGTTCACGGCGAAACCGTCGATGCGCACGCTGGTGATGGCGGAGTTGATCAGCTTGACGTTGACGTCCGGAACCCCGAGCTCGAGGCTCATTGAATGACCGGCCTCTCGAAGCGCGCGCTTTTGCACCAGTTGGAGGGTCTGAATCAGCTCGACCTCATTGATCTTGAGGTTGGGATCCGCCCGCGGTACGGTCACGGACGTGCTGAAGCCTTTGACCAGCTCGCCCGCGATGCCGATCACGGCCTGCCCGGGGATGGTGTCGCACATGTCCTCGGCCTGCGACATCGCCCGGTCGCAGCTGTCGATGATCCCCTGGATATCCGAGGGGACCCCCGCCTGCATGTCCGCGTATTCCTGTCGTTGGCGTGACGCGCCCAATACCATGCCGTTGCGGCCCTCGCGCTTGACGACGAGCGCCTTGATGTATTCGGTGCCAATGTCGAGCGCCGTGTAGTAGTTCTCGTAATCGGCGCCGCGCCGCAACCGTTTGATGCGGTCCTTGAACTTGATCATGGATTACCCCCTCCCCCGCTTGCGGGGGAGGGTCGGGGTGGGGGCTTCAGCTGCTTGCGCACGAAGTCCTGCACGGACTTGAACGCGTCATCGACGCGGTTAGGATCGATGCCGCCACCCTGACCGACTTGGCCGCGGCCGCCGCCCTTCCCCCCCGCGACTTTGCGGAACGCCTGAATCAGATCGTTCGCAGGCAGCCGGTCGGCAAGCGGGCTCGCGACCTTGAAGGCAAAATTGCGACCGGCGATGACGATCGCCACGCCGTTGCCATTGGCGCGGTTGAGCACCTGGTCAGCGTAGGGAAGCAGATCCTTTTCCTGGTCGTCGACCCGCTGCAGAATCAAGCGGACGCCATCCACCTCGGCCTCTTCCAGCTGGGCGCTTCCTCCGGCTGCCAGCCGTTGGCGAAGGTTCGCGGCGTCTTTCTCGAGGCGCTTGACCTCCGTCTGCAGGGCTACAACCCGGGCAGGCAACTCCGACGGCGCCGTTCTCAGGATGTCGCCTAATTCGCGCAGCACGCGTTCGGCGTTCCGAATCTGTTGCTCAGCCGCCGCGCCCACCCGCATCTCGATGCGACGAACGCCGGCGCCGATACTGCGGTCGGTCGAGATCAACGCGATGCCAATCTCACCGCTCCGTTCGACGTGCGTGCCGCCGCAGAGTTCCCGAGCCCAGTCGCCGAAGGAGACGACGCGAACCCGTTCGCCGTACTTCTCGTCGAAGAGCGCGACCGCACCGGTTGCGATCGCCTCTTCGAGGGGCAGTTCCTCAACACGCCGCACAAGGTTGGCCCGGATCTTCTCGTTCAGTAGGGCGGAAACGCGGTCGACCTCCTCGGCCGTCAGCGCGCGCGGAAAACGAAAGTCGAACGTGGCGTAGTCGGGCTGCACCGAGGAGCCGGCCTGGACCGCCCCCTCGCCGAGCACGTCCCGCAGGGCGCGGTGCAGCAGGTGGGTGGCCGAATGATGCCGAGCGACGGCCCGGCGTCGCGGCGCATCAACCGCTGCGTGGACATGGTCGCCCGGCTTCAGTTTGGCGGGCGGCATCTCGACGCGATGCCGGATCGCCTCGCCCTGCGGCTGCACGTCAACGACGCGGGCTTTCGACCCATTCCAGCTCAGCCAGCCGGTGTCGGCGGTTTGCCCGCCGCGCTCCCCGCTCAGCTTCGCCGGCAACCGGAAAGACGTCGGTGACGGAGGTATCGGCCTCCAAATGGTCGTAGCCGACGAAGCGGCTCGCCCGTCCTGCCAGCGGCGCGCTGAAATTGCTGGTCGCGGTCCGGCTCCGGTCACGCTGGCTCTGCATCAGTGCGGCCACCGCTTCCAGGTCGACCTCGATCCCTCGCTCCTTTGCCAGTTCCGCTGTGAGCTCGATGGGAAAGCCGAGCGTGTCATGCAGATAGAACACTTCTTCGGGGTGAAGGGTTCCGCGCTCGAGCAAGGGCTGCAGGCGCTCCATCCCCTGACGCAGGGCGACACCGAAGCGCTCCTCCTCGGATCGGACGGTTTCGGCAATCCGATCGGCCTGCGTTTTGACCTCGGGGTAAACCGGTCCCAGCAGGCGAGCGACGATGGGCACGCCAGACGACAGGTGAACGGCCGGCCCCAACCGCCGAGCATGGACCATGGCGCGGCGGATCACGCGCCGGAGCACGTACCCACGCCCGTCATTGGCGGGGACGACCCCATCCGCGAGCAGCATGGTGGTGCCACGAGCGTGATCGGCGAGCACACGGTAGGAGACGTCGGTCTCCGGATCGCTGCCGTAGGGTTTGCCCGCTTCCTCGGCAAAATGCTGAATGAGCGGCTGAAATGCGTCGGTGTCGAAGAGCGACCGCCTCTGGTTGACCACCGAGGTGAGCCGCTCGAGGCTCATGCCAGTATCGATCCCTTTCTTGGGGAGGGGTGTCCGCACGCCGGACTCGTCCCGGTTCCAGGTGATGAAAACCAGGTTCCAGACCTCGAGAAAGCGATCACAGTGCTCGCAGTTCGGCCCGCAGTCCGGTCGCCCGCAGCCGTACTCCTCGCCCCAGTCGTAATGGATCTCGGAATCGGGACCGCAGGGTCCGGTTGGACCGGCGGCCCAGAAGTTGTACTCATCACCGAACCGCCGGATCCGCTCGGGCGGCACGCCGGTTTTCTTCCAGATCTCGAAACTTTCGTCGTCGTCGTTGTGGATGCCGGCCCACAGCCGCGCTGTTTCGAGCTTCAGCTCTTTCGTCAAGAATTCCCAGGCGTAGGGGATCGCCTTCTCCTTGAAATAGTCGCCGAAGGAGAAGTTACCCAGCATCTCGAAGAAGGTCAGGTGATGGCCGTCATGACCGACGAGGTCGATGTCCACCGAGCGGAAGACTTTCTGACACGTGGCAGTGCGCGGGTATGGCGGCTTCGCCTGACCCAGAAAGTACGGCTTGAACTGGACCATACCGGCGATGGTGAACAGCGTCGTAGGATCGCCGAACGGGATCAGGGAGGAGCTCGGTAACACCTTGTGGTCCCGCTCTTTGAAGAAGTTGAGAAAACGTTGGCGGATGTCCGCGCTCGTCATATCTGGCCTGCGCGCTTCGTCATTGTACTGAGTTCGAATCCTACCGAGCCGCGGCCTGCCGATCGGCTAGCTCGAGACGGGGAGCTCCTTCTTCAGTTGCTCGACGGCGGCCCGCTGCAACCGGGAGACGTGCATCTGGGAGATGCCCAGCCGCTTGGCGACCTCCGCCTGGGGCAACTCATCGACGAAGCGCAGATACATGATCCGTCGCTCGCGTGGTGTCAGATGGCGCATCGCCTGGTCCAGTAGATCCTGCAGCTCGACCTTGTCGAGGTTCTCGTCCTCTCGCCCCAGACGCTCGGTCAGCTGGAGACCGTCGTCATCCCTGGGCGCGGGTCCCGTCGACTCGAAGGGGATGGTGCGCTGCGCGGGACTGGCCTCCATCGCTTCCAGCACATCTTCCGGCGGCAGCTCGAGCTCCTTGGCGATCTCGTTCACCGATGGCTGGCGACCGAGTTTCGCTTGCAACCGCTGCGAGGCGACATCGGCACGCTGCATCGTTTCCTGGAGGCGGCGCGGCACCTTGACCGCCCAGCTCTTGTCCCGGAAGTACCGCTTGATTTCGCCAACGATGGTCGGCGTAGCGAAGGTCGAAAACTCCAGGCCGCGCTGCGGCTCGAAGCGCTCGATCGCGGCGAGCAGGCCGATGTAGCCGACCTGGACGATGTCCTCGAGTGGCTCGCCACGGTTGCTGAATTTCTTGGCTAGGAAGATCACCAGGTTGTTGAACAGCTCAACGAGTTGCTGGCGGACCTCGGGATCTTTGGTCTTCTGATAGTTGAGGAACAGGCGACGAACGAGCTCTCGGTTGGGTCGGACGGTGGACGGCGAAGCCGCTGGCCGATCTACTCGATCAGGTATTTGACCATCCTCATCCGCATGGTTCCAGTCTGGTTGTCCACCTGGTAACGGAGTTCATCGACGAAGAGCCGGATCATGTTCAAGCCAATGGTTTCATAGTCGAGCTCCGCTTCGCGCTGGGCACGGCGCACCGTCTGCTGCTCGACCGCGCGCGGGGGCACACTTCGGACCTCGACCTCGAGTCGGCGGGGGCGGCTCTTGAAGATCAACTTCAGCTGCCCGTTGCCACTCCCCCACTGCTGGGTGGCGGCGGCAATGGCGCTTTCGCAGGCCTGGGTGATCGCGATGTTCAGATCGTCGATTTCCTGGACCGAAAACCCGACGACCAGGCCCAGGGAGGCGGCGGCCCGCTTGGCGACGACGATGTAATCGCCGACCGCCGGGAGCTTCAACTCCGTGAGGTGGGCAGTTGCCGTCGGCACCTCGTGGCCGGTGGTCGCGGGCTGGTGGCGGAGTCGGTGTTCCCTCATGCTTCCTCCCGTTGCTGACCGGCTGGTGATCGACGGCGGCGCCCGAGTCCGCCAAAGGCATCGCGCACGCGATCGCGCCAACCGCTGATCACGGCGCCGGTGGCATTCATCGCCCGGTCGGCGGCGGTGAACTTGTCGTTGACGCCGCTGACCATGTCATCGATCTGCTGCAGGCTGTGGCGCAGCTCGGGGAGCGCCAGCCGGGCTTCGTCGAGCGTCAGGGACAGGAGGGCCTCGATCGTCCGCAGGCTACGCGTCATGTTGAGAAGGATGAAGGAGGCAAAGATGCTGAGCAGGAGGAAGCCAATGCCGACCAGCAGCACGCCGACTTGCCACACCATCACGAACTCCTCTCGAGCTCCCCACTCGCGGGATATTGCCCAAGTTGTACCTCATTCGCGGAGGCCTCAAACGTACGTGACATGGCTAGGCGGGCTGGAGACGCCGTGCCCAGCGGGTGGCCGCCCACTGCACGATGGCCAGAACCAGCAGGTCGTTGACCGGGTGCAACTCGCCAAGGGCCAGGGTGCCGCCCACGCCGGCAATACCGAACGCCTCCCCGAGGAGGACGGCCAGCGCGCTCAGGCCCAGACGGACGAGGTAGCGCGGCGCCCGCGGTGCCACGACGTAGGCGAGCTGTGTGCCCAGCAGGATGACGAGCGCGGCCAGAACGAACACCGGCGGGATCGGCACAGGCAACCGGGCGAGTGTATCAGCCTTGCGCGCCCCAAAAACGAAAGAGGCCCGGCCGCTTGGCCGAGCCTCTCGTCGAGTTCCGTTGTTCTAGTGGGTTTTATGCCCGTTGTTGGCGTGCTTGTCGCTGTCGATCGGTGCGACGGTCACTGGTGCGGCGGTCGGCGCCTGCCACTTGGTCGACTGGCTGTTCTGTGCCGCCGGCGTGTTGCACGAGTTGCCCGGCCGGAGGCAGTCGCTGCCCGGCTGCGGTGTCGGGACTGGCGGTGCCGCCAACTCGACGGTCAGGCCAGAGAGGTCGATCGTCAGGGAGCCACCGTAGGGGTTGCTGTTCGTCAGCTGCACACCCGTCAGGGTCATGTTCGCGGTCGTGACGGGCACGGTCAGCATGTCGAGAACCGCAGTCCCCGTGCCGCCAAGCACCGTCGTCGTCCAAACCTGGCTGGAGTACGGGGTGGTGGTCGAGGGCGTGACATCGCTGACGCTGTTCACGACACCGAAGCCACCGATATACCACTCGCGCAGGTTGCCGCCAACGGTCAACGTCGCGGTCTGGGTCGTGCCATCGCTAAAGGTCAGCACGACGGTGCCGACCGGAGTGCCGGCGTACCAGCTGTAGGTGTTGGCCGAGTTAAGCAGCAGGTGCACGGCCGTGGGGTTCTGGTACGAGCCCGCAAAACTCGCCGAGGCGTTCGTGGCCAGCTTCACCATGTTTCCGCTGGTCATGTCAAAGGTGTGGCCGCCCAGGGTTGCCTGGCCGGTCGGAACCGTCGCATACGCGGCGCTCAGCGGATAGGTAGCCAGCGTGCCCAGGGCCATCGGCGCGTCCTGCGCATGGCCGAGAACACTCGAGGCGGCGATCAAACCGGAAGCGAGAATGAGTCCTGTCGTCGATTTGGTGAAGAGGGCGGCGTTCATGTCGCCTACTGTAAGTTCCGTACCTTACGCCCGAGATCGCGCTGATCTGGCGTTGCGTCACAGGCCGGCAAAAGGCCGGTCACCGTTTCGATCGGGACCTTACCGGGGCTGTTTCAACGGCGACCGGATCAATTCCAGCCCGAGTTCACGGAGTTGTTTCGCG
>VBFF01000094.1:0-10041 GCA_005889285.1 Chloroflexota bacterium | reverse complement strand
GCCTGCTGGTTCTTGGGGAAGGCGATCACTTCGCGAATCGTTTCCTGACCGGCCGCCAGCATGACGACGCGATCGAGGCCGTAAGCGAAGCCGCCGTGCGGCGGCGCGCCGTAACGGAACGCCGTCAGAAGGAAGCCAAACCGTTGTTCCGCTTCCTCGCGTGGGATGCCCAGTCCCTGGAAGACCCGCTGCTGCAACTCGGGGTCGTGGATCCTGATACTGCCCGAGCCGAGCTCGGTGCCATTGAGCACCAGGTCGTAGGCGCGCGCCCGCACCTTGAGCGGCTCGCTGGTCAGGAGCTCGAGGTCCTGGGGCCTGGGCGACGTGAAGGGGTGATGGGCCGCCGTAATCTCTCCGGTTTCCTTGCTGCGTTCGAACAGCGGAAAGTCGGTTACCCAGACGAATTCGAACGCCCCCTCCTTCACCAGCCCCAGCATTCGGGCGGCGGATTTGCGCACCGCCCCCAGCGAGGCCGACGCGATCTCGACCCGGTCGGCGACCGCAACGACCACGTCGCCAGGCTCGGCGTGGGTGACGGCCTGCAGCTGGGCGAGCTCGCGCTCGCCGAAAAACTTCGTGATTGGGGAACGCCACCCCTCCGCCTCCCGATGCCAGAATGCCAGGCCCTTCGCTCCCTCGGCCCGGGCGACCTCGGTGAGCGCCTCGATCTCCTTCCCACCAACCGTTCGAGGGATCCGCACCCCACGGATGACGCCGCCGGCGTCGAGCGCCTGGCGAAAGATCTTGAATTCCGTTTTGTCGAAGATCGACGATAAGTCCTCGATCTCGAGGCCGTAACGGAGGTCAGGCTTATCCACGCCGTAGCGCAGCATGGCTTCCTCGTGCGTGATACGGCGGATCGGCGTCGACAGCGCGACCCCGAGCACCGTCTGCCAGACGTGGCCGAAGCAGCGCTCGACGACGTCGAGCACATCGTCCTCGTTGACGAAGGACATTTCGAGGTCCAGCTGGGTGAACTCCGGCTGGCGATCCGCGCGCTGGTCCTCGTCGCGGTAGCAGCGGACGATCTGGAAATAACGATCCATGCCGGCCACCATGAGCAATTGCTTGTAGAGCTGGGGTGACTGCGCCAGCGCATACACGTACCCCGGCTTCAGCCGGCTGGGGACCAGGAAGTCGCGAGCACCCTCGGGCGTGCTCCGGATCAGTACCGGGGTTTCGATCTCGAGGAACCCTTCCGCGTCCAGGAAGTCGCGGATCGCTTTTGTCAGGCGGTGCCGCAGCTGGAGGTTGCGGGCCATCCGCGCCCGGCGCAGGTCCAGGTAGCGATAGCGAAGCCGCACCTGCTCATCGACCGGACTGTCTTCATTGACGGCGAAGGGCGGCGGCTGCGCACGGTTGAGAATGGTAACGGCGCGCGCCTCGACCTCGACCTCGCCGGTCGGCAGCTCCTTGTTTTCGGTTCCTGGCGGCCGCCGCTGCACGGGGCCCTTGACGTGGACCACCCATTCCGGCCGAAGCTCGCCGCCGATCGCGTGCGCCTGGGCGTTCACCGGGTCGAACTTGACCTGGACGATTCCACTTCGGTCGCGCAGGTCGATGAAGATCAGACCGCCGAGGTCGCGCCGCCGATGGACCCACCCGTACAGGTCCACCTCGCGTCCGACCTGATCGCTTCGAATCTCGCCGGCGGGCGCGCGTGCGGTCAGGCTCACGCGCCCCCCAGCATCTGGCTCATCGTCGACAGCAGGTCGCCTTCCGCCACGCTCGTCTGCGTCTTTTCCTTCATGTCGCGAATCACTACCTGATTCTTTTCGCGCTCCTCGGGGCCGACCAGCAGCGCCAGTCGGACGCCGCGCCGCGCCGCCTTGCGCAGCTTCGCATCCAGCCGCGCCGGACCCGGATCGAAGACGACTCTGATGCTGCGTGCCCTCAGGGTCGCCGCCAGGTGGAAGACATACAGCTCATCCTTCGCCTCCAGGGCCACGGCGTAGACATCGGGCGCGGGTGGCGTGAGTGGCTTGCTCTGTTTCAACACGATGGCGGTCCGGTCCATGCCCATGGCAAAACCCACCCCGGGCGTCGACCGATAGCCCAACGCGGCGGCCAGGCCATCGTAGCGGCCGCCACCCCCCAGCGAGTTCTGCGCCCCGCCGAGACTTTCGTGTTGGTACTCGAACACCGTTCGCGTGTAGTAGTCGAGGCCGCGAACCAGACTGGGATTGAGCTCGAAGGGAATCTCTTCTGCAGCCAGTGCCTCTTTGACGATGCGGAACGCCTCGGCGCAGGCTGCGCAGAGATGATCGACGATGCGCGGCGCATCGCGCTTCAGCGCCTCGTCTTGCGGATCCTTCGAATCGAAGAGCCGTAACGGATTGCGCTCGAACCGCGCCCGGCTCTCCTCGCTCAGCCTGGACAGATGCGGCCGGTAGTAGTCGCGCAGCAGCTCGCGGTACGCCGGCCGGCAGACCTCGTCGCCAATGCTGTTGAGGTGAAGCGTTACGCCGGTCATCTCGAGCCCGGCAAACCAGTGCCACCCCAGCACGATGGCTTCGACGTCGAGGAGCGGGCTCCCATCGCCGATGGTTTCGATCCCGAACTGATGGAATTCGTGGAATCGCCCGGCCTGAGGGCGTTCGGAACGGAAATAGGGGCCCAGGTAGTAGAGCCGCACCGGCTGCGGCTGGAGTTGCATGCCGGCATCGAAGTAGGCGCGCACGATGGGGGCCGTTCCCTCCGGTCGCAGCGTGAGCGAACGCCCACCGCGATCGTTGAACGTGAACATCTCTTTGCTCACGATGTCGGTCGCTTCGCCCACGCCACGGACGAACAGATCGGTCGCTTCGAAGATCGGCGTCTCGATGCGCTGGTAGCCAAACCGTCCTGCCACGTCCCGTGCGGAAGCCTCCAGCGCTGCCCAGTACGGCTGGTCCGCCGGCAACAGGTCCTGTGTGCCGCGCGGACGCTGCGCGATCGACGCCATGGTGACGAAGCTTAGCGAATGGCTTTGCGTGGTTCGGTGCTAGCTCGCCAGCTGCGTCTCGGCGGATGCCGCGTCGCTGCGAACCACCCGGTTGCGACCCGTCCGCTTGGCGACGTAGAGCGCCTGGTCGGCGGCCTGCACCAGGGCTTCCCGGCTGTCGCCGTCCCGTGGGAAGACAGCGATGCCCAGGCTCAGCGAGAGATTGGAAACCGCTTTGCCATCCAGCATGACGGCCTGGCCGGCCACCGTTCGGCGGATCCGTTCCGCGACCGCCACTGCCGCCCGGCTGTCCGCACCCCGCAGCACGAGCACGAACTCATCGCCGCCATAGCGGGCGACGAGGTCCTTGGGCCGGATCGCGGGCAGCAGGATCTCTCGCGTGAGGTGGCGCAGCACCTTGTCGCCGGCGGGATGGCCGACGCTGTCGTTGATGGCCTTGAAATGGTCCACGTCGCACATGACGATGGCGAGCGGTTCCTTGGCCTTCCGCGCCCGCAGCAGCTCGCGGTCGAGGTACGTCTCCAGCTCACGGTGGTTGGCGACCCCGGTCATGGCATCGGTCGTCGCCAGCTCCTTGGTGCGCTCGTAGGCGGCCGCATTCTCCATCGCGATCACCGCCTGGTTCGCCAGCGTTTGCAGCACCCGGATTTCGCTCCGCTCCAGCGGCCGTGGCTCCTTCATGTGGACGGCGAGGACACCGACGATCTCCCCTGCCAGGCACATGGGGACGGCGACCGTCCGCTGCAACCCGATCCGTCGCGCCAGCGGCAATGGCTCGCCGCGGTCGTCCAGGAGATCGAGCTCCAGCACCTGTTCGGGCCGCACCACGCGAGGCGTCGCCAGGTCGCCGCCCTGGCGGACCGCGGCCAGCTCGCGCCGGGTTGCGGCACCGACGATGACATCGGAGAACTGCTGCCGCCAGGCCGGCTTGCGCAGGTGCAGGGAGGCATAGGGAACGTCGAGGATCTCGGAGGTGGCATGCGCCACCGCGCGCAACAGGTTGTCGGTTCCGACCGTCACCGCTGTCAGCGCCTGCGAGATCTTCTCCAGCGCGATGATCGCCTGGTCGAGCCGGTGTGACTGCAATTCCGCCTTCTTGCGCAGGTCGGCATTTTCGATCATCAACGCCATCTCGGTGGCGATCGTCTGCAGCAGCTCGACATCCTGCTGCGGCAGTGCATATCCCGCGGCCAGGCCCGCGACGAGGTAGCCTCCGTTGCGCTCGCCGCGAATCAGGGGCACTACCAGGGCCCGCTCCACACCGGCGAGCTCGGCGAAAAGGCGAAGGGCGCGTCGGCTATCCGTACGAAGGGTCTCCGCGATTTCGACACCGGCCGTCGCCTCGTTGCCAAACCCTTCCGCCAGCTTCACGGGAGTCAGCCGGGTCAGCTGACCGGCAGCCTTGCCGGAGGCGCCGACCGTGGCGCGGACCTCGAGCCCGTTCGCCTCATTGCGGGCGAGCAACAGCGCCGTTTCGAGTCCGAGGGCCTTCAGGCTGACACCCAGAATCGCCTCCGCCATCGCGCCCGGCTCGGATTGCTTGCCCAGGCCCTGGCTCGTCTGCGACAGGGCGGCGAGGCGGCGCATTTGCTCATTGAGCGATCGGGTTCGTTCCTGCAGGTCCTGGGTCATGGTGTTGAAGGCGGTCGCCAGCTCACCCAGCTCGTCTTTACGCCGGACCTCGAGTCGCTTGGTCAGGTCGCCTCGGGCGACCGCTTGCGTCCCGCTCACGAGCGCCTCGATCGGCCGGGTCAGGCGCAAGGCCAGCAGGTAGCCGATCAGCAACAGCACCAGCACGACCCCCGCGAAGAGCGTTGTCATCTGGATCGCGGACTGCGTACCGGCCTGCATCACGCTCTTCCGAGAGACCGCCACGGCGAGATAGCCGGCGGCCTCCTGGCGCAGGTAGAAGTTGGTGAACTGGAACTCGTATTCCTGGCCGCCGACTGACAGGCTTCGCGACGCGGCCCGGCCGGGAGATGCCAGTGCCAGATAGGAGCGCAGGTGATCGTCGATCAGCTCTCCCTTGATCCCGGGCACCGTACTACCCAGCAGCCGGCCGGCGGCGTCGAGCAGGACGACCTCGGCCTGCGCCTTGGTTTGCATCTCGGTGAGCACGCCGGCCAGTGGCGTTTGCACGAGGACGCCACCGACAACCCGGTCGCCGAGCAGGACCGGGCCCGCCGCCGCCAGCGCGCGCGGCGGCGACCCGATGTAGCCGATGTACTTGTCCCCCAGCGTGTCGTAGTCGCCCCGCAGGACCGGCTGCACCACGGGCTCACCCGAGAGATCGGTCCCGCTCTGGAAGACGAGGCCGCCAGGGTTGGTCGCGTCCGGCTGGCTGATTTCGAGGATGGTCTTCCCATTGGGGTCGAAGATCATCACGGTGCCCAGGCGGTTGTTCACTTCGAGGGGCACGATCAGCCGGCGAAGGGCCGCGGCGTCGCCGGCGCGGACCGCCTGGTCGATCCCCTCGGTATTGGCGATCAAACGGATCGCCGCCACCTGTCGGCCCTGGAGCTTGACCGCGGCGTCCAGCGCCGCGTCCTGGGAATGCACCAGCTGGTCGGCGATGCGGTTCTCCAGCGAGGTTGCGACCAGGCTGGTTGTCAGGTAGGTGCCGATCACGCCCAGGATCAGCATCAGGAGCAAAAACGGCAGGATGATCTGGGTACGGATCCTCAGGGTCGGCAGGGTTAGCGGGCGGCCGAGGCGCGGTCTAGCCAACACAGTTCCAACTCTGCGCCGTGACAGAGTAGGCGGGACTGAGGAAGACCAGCTGATCGGAGCCGCTGTGGACGGGAGTAAAGGTGTCGCTGGTGACGCCATGCAGGTTGGTGTCGCCGGCCGCCACCTGAATCGTGCCGGAGGCCCCGATGGTCCGCTTACCCTGGTTGTCGACGCGCACCCACTGATAGGAGACCGGGCCGCCCACACCGTTGGTGGTGAAGCCACCGGCGGCCGTGACCGTTGTCTGCGAGCAGCGGCCGCCGTTGCCGTTCTTTGATTTGGAGACCAGCTCGCCAGCCCACCTGATGGCGAACTGCGGTCTGGGCGTCGGCGACGGTGTCGGTGATGGAGTCGGGCTGGGAGTTGGCGTTGGCGCCGGCGTCGGGGCAGGCGTCGGGGATGGGGTAGGTGCCGGCGTCGGGGTGGGAGTTGGCGCCGCCGTGGGGGTTGGGGTTGGCGCCGGGCCGGGTACTGGCGTCGCCGTGGGCGCAGGTTGAGAGGGGTCTGGCGGCGTCACCGGCCGCGCGGCCGGCGCGGTGCTCATTGCCACGGATGCGGGCTGACTGATGGCCAGCGCGGGAGCGATGGCGAGACCGCTGGCCGTGGTGCCGTCGAGCCCCAGGTCTTGAAGCACGGCCGCGACGACGCTTTCCTTCAGCGGTTTGGTCTGCAGCCCGGCGTCGACCCGCAGGTCGGCGCTGAGATCGGGAACCTGCACCCAGGCCAGGCCGTCCCTGGGACGAAGCGCGACCATCGCGACCAGGGCGAACAGCAGGGCGACTCCCGCGGCAACGCCGAGGAAGCCTGCCAGCGCGCGCCAGCCATTCGACGGGGTTCCCATCGGAATTCGATGCTAGGCAGCGCGGGTTACGGCAACCGTTTCCTCGGCGCCGATCGGTTCAGCGTTACGAAGTGGTAACGGCCGGAGGGCTCAGTTGTGCGCCAGGTTGCCTTCGCGGGCCACGGTGTGGACGTCCTTGACGGTTTCCAGCCGTTCCATCAGTCGGCTGAGTTGGGTGAGGCTGCTGATCTCGACGGTCGTCGAGATCACGGCGGTCTTGTCGTCGTACACCTGGACTTCGGCGCCGGTGAGGTTGATCTTGCTTTCCGCGATCACCGTCGCAATATCCCGAAGCAGGCCGGTTCGATCCCAGGCCTCGATCTTGATTCCGACCGGATAGAGCTGGCGGCCACCCGTGTCCCAATCGACCGGGACAACCCGCTCCTGGTTACTGACGTTCATGATGTTCTTGCAGCTGGTGCGATGCACCGTGATGCCCTTGCCGCGGGTGATGTAGCCGCTGATCGGGTCACCCGGCACCGGCTTGCAGCATTGCGCGATCTGGGTGAGCACGCCGCGCTCGCCTTTGACGCGAATTTCGCCGGTCGGCTTGAACTGGGGGACGAGCGGAATGAGCGGGAACTCGCCGTTGCCGTCCGTCTGCGGCTCACCGGCCGCCATGTACTTGAGGAGCACCGAGTGGGGGCTGACGTCGCCGTATCCGATGGCGGCGTAGAAATCGTTGAGGTCGGTGAAGCGAAATTCCCGGGCGAGCTCGAGCACCCGCTCCTCGCCGATAGAGGCGAGCGCCCGTTGTTGCATCCGCCGGAACTCCTTGTCGAGCAGCTCCTTGCCCTTGGTGACGTTCTCCTCGCGCCGCTCCTTCTTGAACCAGACGCGAATCTTCTGCGAGGCTCCCGCCGTCTTGACGAAGCCCAGCCAGTCGCGGCTCGGTCCATGCGGTCCCTTCGAGGTGAGGACCTCGAGGATGTCACCGTTCTGGAGCTGGTAGTCGAGCGGCACCATGCGGCCGTTGGCCTTGGCGCCGATGCAGCGATGCCCAACCTCGGTGTGGATCCGGTAGGCAAAATCGACGGCCGTCGCGCCCGACGGCAGGGCCAGCACGTCCCCTTTCGGGGTGAAGACGAACACCTCGTCCCGAAAGACGTCGACTTTCACGGCGTCCACGAACTTCTCGGCGTCGAGCACTTCCTTCTGCCAGTCCATCAGCTGGCGCAGCCAGGCGAAGCGCTGGTCCATCTTGCGGTCGTCCTTGCCGCCCTCTTTGTAGGTCCAGTGGGCCGCCACGCCCCACTCCGCCGTCCGGTGCATCTCCTGGGTGCGAATCTGGATCTCCATCGGCTCACCGCTGTGGCTGACCACGGTGGTGTGCAGCGACTGGTACCCGTTCGACTTCGGCATCGCGATGTAGTCCTTGAAACGGCCGGGAATCGGCTTCCAGAGCGAGTGGATGACACCCAGGGCGCCGTAGCAATCCTTGATGGAATCGGTCAGCACCCGGATCGCGGAGAGGTCGTAGATATCCTCGAACTCCTTCCCCATGGCGAGCTTGCTCGCGATGCTGTAGACGTGCTTGGGCCGCCCCGTGGTATCGGCCTTGATGCCGACGCTGGTCAGCTCGCGTTCCAGGATCTCCTTGATGTCGTTGACGGCGGTCTCCCGCTCCTTCCGCTTGCGTGCGATCTTCTTGACGATCTCGCGGTACTCGTCGGGATGCAGCTGGGCGAAGGAGAGGTCTTCCAGCTCCCACTTGATGTTCCACATGCCCAGGCGGTGCGCCAGGGGGGCGTAGATGTCGAGCGTTTCCTGGGCCATCGCCCGCCGCCGGACCTCGGGCAGGGACTCGACCGTCCGCATGTTGTGGAGCCGGTCGGCCAGCTTCATCAGCACGACCCGGACGTCCTCCGCCATGGCGACGAGCATCTTGCGGACGTTTTCCGCCTGCGCCTGCTCGGGGCTGTGGAAGGAGATCTTCTCGAGCTTGGTGACGCCCGCGACCAGCTTGCCGACCGTCGGCCCGAAGCTCTGCTCCAGGTCGGCGACGGTCAGGTGGGTGTCCTCCACCGTGTCGTGGAGGATGGCCGCCGCCAGGGTGTCGCGATCCAGCTGGAGGTCGGCCAGGATGGCGGCGACGCTCAGCGGGTGCTCGATGAACTTTTCGCCCGACAGGCGATTCTGGTCGTGGTGGGCGCTGGCTGCAGCGTCGTACGCCCGCGAAAGGACCTCAATGTCCTTCGGCGGTAAATAGCTGACCCTGGTTAGAAGGTCGGCAAACTGCATCTGCGCGTCCCTATTTCGTTGATGGCGGAATTATCCCCGAACTCCCGGGAATGAATCAGTACGCCTTGCCCCAGGCCACTTCCACCGTGGCCGGACGGCCGCAGACGGCGCAGGGCTGCTCCGGCCGTCCAGATGACAGGATCACCCGGGTGGTGGCCGTCGTGCGGTCCTTCACCGTGCGCTCGTCGTCTTCCCGGCCGCACCAGGCGGTGACGGCGAACCCGATGGAGGTCTCGAAGAAGCGCACCATGGCGTCCAGCGAATCCACCCTGACCGTGTGCGCGTCCCGGAAGTCGCGAGCTCGCTTGAAGAGCGCCTCCTGGACCTCCTCGAGCAGTGCCGGGATGGCGACGCCCAGCTCCTCGAGCGGGATGGTTTGCTTGGCGCGGTTCAAGCGCCGGACGACGGTCGCCTCGCCCTTGGCCAGGTCGCGCGGACCGATCTCGATGCGCAGCGGAACGCCCTTCAACTCCCACTCGTTGAACTTGAAGCCGGGCCGCTCGTCTCGCCAATCGACCTTGACGCGGATGTCCTCCAGGTCGGCGCGCACCTGATTGAGCGCGGTTTCGATCTGGCTCCGCTCCGAGTCGCCGCGGAAGATCGGGACGATCACGACCTGCACCGGCGCGATGCGGGGCGGCAGCTGCAGGCCTGAGTCGTCGCCGTGCGCCATCACGACCGCGCCCACCATGCGCGTGGACATGCCCCAGCTGGTCGAATGGGGGTACTGCCGCTCGTTGGTGCGCCCCGTGTAGGTCAGGTCGTAGGCGCGCGTGAAGTTCTCGCCGAAGTAGTGCGAGGTGCCCATCTGCAGCGCCTTGCCGTCCATCATCATGCCCTCGATCGCGGTCGAGTACTGGGCGCCCGCAAACTTCTCGCTGTCGGACTTGCGACCGGTGAGGACCGGAATCGCGCACCACTCCTCGGCGATACGGCGGTAGCAGTCGAGCATCTTCGCGACTTCTTCCTCGGCCTCCGCCGCGGTCTCGTGAAAGGTATGGCCCTCCTGCCAGAGGAACTCGCGAGTGCGCAGGAAGAATCGCGTGCGCAACTCCCAACGAAAGACGTTGTTCCACTGGTTGGTGAGCACCGGCAGGTCGCGGTAGGACTGGATGTAATCGCGCAGCACCGTCGCGATCATCGTCTCCGAGGTTGGCCGCAGGACGAGGGGCTCCTCGAGGTCCTTGCCGCCGCCTTTGGTGACGAGTTGAAATTCCGGTTCGAAGCCGGCGACGTGGTCTTTCTCCTTCTGCAGGAAACTGAGAGGAATCAGCGCCGGGAAGTA
>VBFF01000052.1 GCA_005889285.1 Chloroflexota bacterium | reverse complement strand
ACGGTGCCTTCTTCAAGCGGCTTCGACGGAGGTCCACTGGGTCCGGAGCCTTCGAGCGTCGGGGGAGGCCCGGATCACGCGGCGCGGCAAATCGGAGAAGTTCGAAGCAACGGAGTTGGCTGCCGAGACGGCGGGCAGTGTTCTTTGCGAGCTGCTGGCCCCGTTCCCGCGCTCTCGACTGGTCCGCGCCGTAGTCGGTCCACTGCGGCGACCGCCGGTAGGGGTGCTCTACTACTTCAGACTCCGCGTCGACGATAGTCTCGACGACTACATCGCGGTGGCAAGACGTCAGCCCGTGTTTGAATTGCGCCGGGCGGGATCGCGCGTGATGGACCGGTAGTCTACACAGATAAAACTAATGAGATGTGAGACCCGGAATGGGTGGTGTCAGCGCTTGAATCTGTTCCTTAAGTTCTACAACGCGCCGTAGTTGATGTAGTAGAATGTCGGTGTGGCTGACATGGCACGCGACGAACTGGATATCAGGGCTGCCGCGCGACTCACCGGACGATCCACGGAGACCGTGCGCCGTTGGGTCTGGTCCGGAAGGCTTCGAGCGCGAAAGCTGGGTAAGCGGCTCTTCGTATTACGCAGTGATGTGGAGGCACTGGCCGGCAGCCAGCAGACCAAGCCTCTCTCTCTGACCGAATGGCGCGCTTCCGCGCCCTCGTGGGGATGTCACCGACCGAGTACCGGAGTGCCTCTACGAGCGCTCCGCCCATCCCGGGCTGCTTCGTCCTCATGTGGACGCGGCCGGGTCTCGCCAGAAGTCAGCAATCCGGAAGAAGCACCGACGGCGGGCGCGCGGTACCGTCGGAGCCATGATCAAGAAGCTCTCGCACGTGAACGTGTTCGTCGAGGACCAGGACCGCGCCAAGGCGTTCTACACGGAGAAGCTCGGCTTCGAGGTGCGCAGCGACGCGACCATGGACGGGTTCCGCTGGCTCACGGTTGGCCCGAAGGACCAGCCCGACCTCAACATCCTCCTCGCCCACCCTCAGCCGCCGATGTTCAGCGAGGAGGACGCCGCGACACTTCTCGGCCTGGTCGCCAAGGGCGTCATGGGGGCCGGCGTCATCGAAACCGATGACATCAAGGGCGCCTACGAGGAGCTGAAAGGTAAGGGCGTCACCTTCCTGCAGGAGCCGGCCGAGCGGCCCTACGGCATCGAGGCCCTGTTTCGCGACGACTCCGGGAACTGGTTCAGCCTCAACCAGCACAAGCGGTATGGCGGCTGAGGGGACCGTCGGGTCGAAGTAGCCGTCGTGAGCGTAACCGAACTGAAAGCTGGGCACCGGCAAACTGGGCACATCCCGACAGCAATTTGCCCCAAGAGGAGATGTCCAAATGCCAGATCAAAAGAACGACACCACCAAGCTCGGCAGCCTTGTCATCCATGGCTCGCAGGCCACGCTCTTCGGGCCGATTCCGAACCCCGCCGGTTAAAGCCCTCCGGGACGTTTCAGCCCGATTCGGCAACGAGCGGGACTAGCATCGAGGAGGGATAGGAGTTTGCTCACCTCGACGGTGGCAGGTGGCTCCGTTGCTGCTGGCTCGATCGCCGAAAACCTGGTGCCCCACGCCCGGCGAGCGGTCAACGATTGTCCCGTCCTCGCCCTGCGGCTGGTCGCCGTGGCGAACACCACATGAGTAGTGGGCTTCACGCCGTCACGCGTTTCCCTGATGCCGCGGACCTCTCAATGGCGGCGATGACCTCGTGGCGCCGGACGGCGTCCGCGAAGTCCGGCACGGTGTGGGTCCTGTTGTCGATGTCTGCCGCGAAGGCCGCGTAGACACGCCCGACGTTGTAGGCGGGCGCGCCTTCCAGGCCGGTGAGGGCGGGCCATTTCTGTATCAGCGCCGTCGGGACGGCAAGCTCGGCGAGCTCCTTGTGTCCCTGTGCTCCCGCGACGGTCAGGGGAAAGATTCCGGGGACGGCGGCGTCAGCGGTAATCCGGAGCGTTCCGTCGGTTCCGTTGATTTCCCAGAGGAACCCGATCCCGCCCGCCACAGCCTCACGGATGTGGACGCTGGCAGTCGCCCCCGACCTGAGGCTGCCGATCACCGCAATCTGGTCGGCCGCCGTTTTCACGATCTGCTTCCCGGTCTCTTCGATGGTGATGAGCGGCCGGCGAAGATCCGACACGGCTGACAGGTCGGCGAACTCACCGAGCACGTAATTCAGAAGGTCGAGGCTGTGGCCAACGGGGACCGTGAGAAGGTTGGCCCCGTTTTTCTTGTCGAGCATGTAGGCGTTGGGCTGGCCCACGACGTCGCCCGGGATCGACAGTCCGACCATGGTCGTTGACAGGACCTCGCCGACGTATCCATCGCGGAGCAGCTGTTGGACGAACTCGATCGCCGGGGCCTGGCGTGCCTGCAACCCGACGACCGTCTGTACTCCCTGCTTGGCAGCGAGCGCGGCCATCGCTCGCGCGTCGTCGAGGTCGCGGCCAAGGGGCCACTCACAGTAGACGGCCTTACCGGCGCGAAGTGCGGCGGAGACGAGCTCTCGATGATGGGGGGCCTTGACCGTGACGGCGACCATGTCGATGTCGGGTTGCGCCACCAGCTGCTCGTGGTCGGAGTAGACCGCACTGACACCGAACACTTCGCCGGCCGCGCGGGCGGATTCCGCGTTGTGGGCGCTGAGTGCCCGGATCTCGTAGTTCGGCAGCGCGCGCAGGGCGGGGATGTGGGCGGTGGCGGCCCAGCCCCGGACGGGGCTGACTCCGACGATGCCGACGCCCAGCGTCGCCATTTAGAAACCGAGCACCTCGTCGACTTCGACGTCTTTGATCATCCGCAAATCTCCCTGGGTAATCGATATACTTGCAAGTACAAGCAGTTTATCTGCTGATGATTGCATATGCAAGTACCTTCGAAGCCGGACGCTGCGGCTCATTTCGATCGCATCACGGCGCGGGAGGTGGCCGGCGGGCGCGGCTTGCAGGCGTGGGATGCGCTGCTCCGGGCCCATGCGACGCTTTTGCGCCAGCTCGAGACCGATCTCGAAAGCCAGACCGGTCTGGCCCTGGCCGACTTCGACGTCCTGGCTCAGCTGGCCATCGCTGGAGGCTCGCTGCGGATGACAGAGCTGGCGGACCGTGCCCTCATCTCGCGCTCCGGCATGACTCGGCGCGTCACCCGGCTCGTTCACGAAGGTCTGGTGCGTCGTGCCGACGCCGATGCCGACGGTCGCGGTGTCGTGGTCAAGTTGACAAAGCCCGGGTTGAACCGGCTGACCGTCGCAGCGCCGATCCACATGCGCGGAGTTTCTGAACTATTCCTCACGAAGCTGAACGACCAGGAGCTCGCCGTTCTCGAGGGCGCCCTCGCCAAGGTCACCCTCGACTGCACCTTTGGCTAACTTCCAAAAACCATCAAGTTGAGATCGATCTGGAACTATTCGGAGCGAACTGCGTCCTATCGTTGTGCGGCTCCGGGCCCTTGCGTGCGCGCTCACGGTCGGTTTGGCCGGATGCAACATAGCCTCGGCCCAGGTCCTCACGGATCACGACGCTGGGCGGACAGTCACGATCCATGTCGGCAACGAAGTTACGGTTAACCTTCAGGATTCCTGGGGACCGCCCGGAGTCTCGCTGACCTGGCAAGCCTCGAGCACGAAGGGTTCAGTCCTCCGCCTGGTGGACAACAGATAGTTCGGGATTACAAGGCTCACTTTCAAGCGGTGACTCGGGGCACGGCACAGATCGTCGCTCACGGAAATGGGACGTGCGAGGCGATCGCGATCTGTCACCGCGATCGCGACTTCACGATCACGGTTGTCGTCGTCTAACCACCTGGTATGCGATCGAGACGCCGTCGGAAGCCCTGGCGTACCGCGTTTTCGGGATGACGCCCGGAGTCTAACAGCGGCCTAACGGACCGACGGGCTCGCGAGCGAAACCTTTTGCCCGCCGCAAGACGGACACGCGTGAACGGTCACGACTGTCGCTCCGACCAAGCTGACCGTATGCTCGGTCACCGGCCGTACCATCTCCTGGCATCCCTCACAGCGAACCAGGCCGGCTTCGCGGTTCTCATCAGCCATGGCGAATCCCTCAGAGAGAGCCTAGATCAGTTCACCGAGGGCGTCAAGCCAAGCGCGTCTTAGGAGCGCTTGCGGTCGGTCCCCGGCAGTGCCTTCGAGCGTGACGCCACGGACAACACGAAGATGATCGCGGCCGCTCCGAGGACCGCAGTCAGGATTGGCACGCCGCCCGCGGTCATGTCACCCGGGATCTTCCAGCGAAACATCTCGACGAGAAGCCAGGAGCCGAGTAGCGCACCAAAGATCCCGCCGACCAGGCCATAGGGCAGGCGGCCCTGGGTCATCCGCTCAGCGACAAAACCGCAGACCGCCGCGATCAGTACGAGCACGACCAGGTTCTCAAGGTTCATTTAAACGCCTCCACCCGAGTAACCGCTGAGACCGGTGCCTCCTGTTCCCGGCGACCCGCTTCCACTGAATTGCGGCGGCGCTGCGACCGGCTCGTTACCGGCGTGATCATGGCGATAATCAGGGGATGCCCGAGCTCGGCCGCAAGGCACGTGACCAATTACCGGACGGCGCCTTCGCCTATATCGATTCCCGCGGCCAGCGGCGCCTGCCGATCAACGACGAGGCTCACGTCCGCAACGCCCTCGCGCGCTTCAATCAGGTCCGTTTCGAGGATGAGGCGGCGCGAGACCGGGCGAGAACGCGGCTCCTCAGAGCCGCCAAGAAATACGGCATCGTGCCGCTTGGCTTCATGACCGGCCAGTTACGCTCGCAGAGTCGGCAGGCCGCGGCCGGTAAGGCCGTCATCGAGCTCGGCGGACTCGGGACGCCGGAGCAGCTCGAGCTGCGGCTGCGGACCGTTCTGGGTGACCCGACGCTCTCGGTGCTCTACTGGTCTGAGTCTGTATCCGCCTATCTCGACGGCGATGGTCAGGCGGTGGCGCTTCCCAGCGAGGGTTCCGATCGCGCGGTGACGCTGCTCCAGCGCCGCGGCCAGCCGATGACGGCCCTGGTTCATGCCCGCACCGTTCTTGCCGATCCAGACCTCGCGAGAACGGTGTCGGCGGCGGTGACCCTCGCCATCGAGAACCAATGGATGCACAGTGAGATCCAGGCTCGGGCCAGTGAGGTCCGCGCGCTGCCGACGGGGACCGTGACCTTTCTCTTCACCGACATCGAGGACTCGACCGGTCTGGTCGGGCGCCTGGGCGACGGCTATGGGCGATTCCTGGCTGATGTTCGACGCCTGCTGCGGGCGACGATCAACGAGCACGGCGGCCGGGAAGTCGATACCCAGGCCGACGAGATGTTCGCCGTCTTCGAGCAGGCACGGTCCGGACTCGACGCCGCGCTCACCATCCAGCGGAAAGTTCGAGCGCGGGCGTGGCCGCAAGGCATTGCCGTCCGAATTCGGATCGGCCTGCACACCGGCCGCCCGACGCTGACCGACTCGGGATACCTTGGCCTGGCTGTCCACACCGCAGCGCGGATTTCCTTTGCGAGCCACGGCGGCCAGATCCTGCTGTCCGGCGCGGTTCGGGAGGCGGTTTCCGGCAATGAGCCAACCGGAGTCACTTTCAGAGACCTCGGTCGGCATCAGTTTCACGGACTGCCTGCGCCAGAGTCGCTCTTCCAGGTAGAAGCCCCGGACCTTCCCACCAGTTTCCCCCCGCCGAGAACGTTCGCCTGATGGCCCTCGGGATTCTTAGCGACTCAGTGCGCGCCCGAAGCCTGCCAGTGAGCGGCGATCCGGCCCGCCGATAGCGCGACCGAATAGATCGCGACGTCGGCCATGGCCGCATCGTTGAAGAACCCGTCCGTTCGCCTGCCGATAAACAACGGGTCGGACGTCTGCTTGGGGACGACGGCCACCTTGAGCTCGCCGTCGAGCTTTCCGTTGACATAGAGCTTTGCCACCGCGCCATCGTAGGTCGCCACCACGTAGTACCAGGTGTTGAGCGCCAGCGTCGACGTCGACAGGACGGCCGGCGCACCGTCGGAGGTCACCCGAAATTCCAACTGGCCGTTGTGATGGCTGTTGAGCAACTCGAACCAACTGGTACCGGACCCGCCGCCGACCTGGATGTTCTTCGCGACGTACACCCCGTACTCGCTATCACTGTGCTTCTTGAGCCAAACCTCGATGGTCACGGTGTTCACCTGGAGGCTGGCTGTGTTCATCACGCTGGCGGCGCCGCTCTGGCCGTCGAAAGCGACGGCGCCCCCGGCGAGCGCGCCCGGTTGCCCGAGCGTGTAAATCCCGACGTAGCGACCGTGGTTGGCGTTGCCCGAAGCATCGGCCATGGTGCTGCCGGTCGTTTCATCCATCCGCCAGTAGGCGACGGGATGATCCGCGAGCACCGTGGCGTTGTAGGTCTTGGCCGTTGCCGCCGTCGATGCCGCCGTCGCGTTGCCGCCGCACCCGGAGGTCACGAGGGCCACGGCGAAGAAAAGAAACACCTTCCTCACACCTATTCAAACGAGGATCCTCGTGGCGCCTTGCAAGGTGGATCGTAAGGTTGCTGCGTGGGCCTTGCGCCACTTCACCGTGAGATCCTCGGCTGCACCCGGTGCGTCGAGGTGGGTTACCTGCAACAGGCCGCCCCGGTCCTGAGCGGGTACCCGGACAACCGCATCATGCTGATCGGCCAGGCGCCGGGTGCCGTCGAGGCGGTCCGCCGGCTGCCCTTCCAGGGACGGTCGCGCAAGGTCCTCATGGGCTGGTTGATGCGAGGGGGTTTTTCGTCGGAGGCGCAGATCCGGCGCCAGGTTTACATGACGTCGATCACCAAGTGCTTTCCCGGCAAAGGTACCGGCGGAGGCGACCGGCGGCCGAGCCGGGCCGAGGTCGACCTGTGCCGCTCACATCTCGATCGGCAGCTGGCGTTGGTCAAGCCCGAGCTGCTGATCCTGGTGGGCGGGCTCGCCCACGACCGCTTCCTGCCAGGTCGCCAGCTCGACGCGCTGGTCGGCCGGCTCTTCGACTTGACCGGTCGGGAGGTCCGAAGCCGCGAGCGCGTTCGACCGCTGGTGGTGCCGCTGCCCCATCCCTCCGGTGCGAGCCGCTGGCTCAATGCGGTCCAAAACCGTTTGCTGCTAGAGCAAGCGCTGCGGCGACTCCGCCCAGTTGCTCGGAGTCTGCTTGACGGTCAATTGGTGGGCGCCTAAACTTCCGGACAACAATGTCGCGAAATCCGGAACGCGATGCCGTCGAGCCCGAAGAGGCGCCGCCGGTCCCGCGGACGGCGCCGGATGAACCCCCTGCCGCCGGCAAATCGGCCGAGGCCATCCTGGCCTCCATCTTCGCTCCGGTGGCTGAGGCGAGCCCACTGGAACAGCTGGAACAGACGATCCGCCATCCCAAGAAGCTCATCTACATCGCCATGTCGAACCGCAACTTCTACTGGCGGATGCATGTCTCGAAGCTCGTCCTCGACGAAGGTTACGTGCCCATCAATCCTTTCATGCTCTTCGATTACTACCTGCTCCACACGGTGCCCAAGCAGCTGGTGCGCGAGGCGATCAACAACCTGCTCTCGCGCTGCGACGAGGTCTGGGTCTTCGGCACGATGAGCCTGGGTGTCAAAGTACAGCTCGGCATCGCAAAGCGACTCAAGAAACCGTTGCGCTTCTACGACATCGCCGACCTACCGGAGCAGGTTTACCGCATCTCCGAGAAACTCGCCCAGGAAGAGGGGCGCGACTGAGGCGCGTCAGACCCGGGTGATCAGATCGCGCTCCAGGCTCTCGCGAGCCTTGAGCACGAGCTTGCGCAGCGCGGGCCGCTCGGTCACCGCCCACTCGACCTGTCGCAGTGCGCTGTAGAGGCCCTTCAGGGCTTTGACCGCGTCCCCCAGCTCGACATCGACCGGTGCCTGCAACTCGGTGAGCGGGAGACCGCTGCACCAGTCGTAGGTGAAGTTGACGTAGTCCGTCGAGAGCGGCCGCAGGTTCTCTTCGCCCCGCTCCTTCTCGCGCGCGGAGAACCGGTAATAGATGATGCGCAGTCGCTTCTGGGCGAGCGCGACCCCGCTGGTGGGGAGGCGCCGGCGCGGCCGCGGGCGATCACGGTTGCGGTCCTCGGCGGTGACCATCACCAGGGAGGCCGCCAGCTCGGCCGGGGTCAACTCCTCAAGCCAGCCGTCGGCAATAGCCTGCGTGATGATCAGGCTGTTCTCGCCATAGATGCGAGAGGCGAGCAGGCCTTTCTCAGTGGGCACCGCACCCTCCAGGAAGCCGAGCTCGCCCAGCACACCGCGCAGTGCGTGCATCCGCCGACGGTATTCTCCCTGGCTCCGTTCGGCGTCCTGCTCCGAGGCGCGGATCCGTGTTTGTAGCTCTTTCACCTCGGCCTGGTGCGCTCGATGCTCGGCAACGAACGGGCACTTCCGGCAGGGAAGCTCATTGAGTTTGTGTTGCCAGGTCTGCAAATCCTCCTTGAGCTGCGTGAGGGTGCGCCCGCCCGCCTCGCGGGTCGACCCTCCGCGACGTCGCCGGCCACGGTGCCAGTGCTCCCGCCGCAACCGTCGCATCCGAACTCGCAGGGAGGCGACCTCCTCCTCGGCCTGGGTAAAGGCGCTGAAGGTGGACTCGGTGCAGCACGGCTCCCCCTCGGCCTGGAAGCGGCTGGCGACCACATCGGCGAGGCGCTGACGCAGATTTGCCAGCCGGTCGTCGAGTCCGCGGCGGGCCACCACCTTCTGG
>VBFF01000051.1 GCA_005889285.1 Chloroflexota bacterium | reverse complement strand
TGAGGTTGTCGAAGGGCGACAGCAGCGTCGTCCTCGGCTCGAACGTCCCTGACTCGATCTCGCCCAGCACCTCGAGGTCGTCGGCGTGGACGAACCAGTCGCCTTTGAGCCCGAGTTCCACCGGAATGATCTGTCCCGTGGCTTCGAGGTTCTTCCAAACGCTCGCGAGCCCCTCATAACGGTGCCGGATGAAGTGCCGCTTCACCTGAAGCGGCGTGGCCACGCCGAGCGCGCGGAGGGAGCGGACCGCGGCCTGGCGAAGCGCGGTCGGGCGATCTGGAATCGGTCCGACCGGCGTTCGAAACCAGGTATCCGCGAGAGCCCAACGCCGCCCGCTCCGGAGCCGACCCGCTGGGACGATCCGGCCCTGGAGCCAGAGGAGCGCGAGGGTATCCGTAATCGGACTCCGGGCGCCCCAGCCGGATTCGTACTTCTCCGTGTGTTGCTCGAAGTCCGCGGCGCGGACCGAACCATCGGCCGCAAGCCGCTCGAGGACGAGCGCGCTGAACCGTCCTCGCGTCGTCAGCCAGGACGCGGTCGTGCTTCGGTCGGCCCAGGGCGGCGGCAACGCGAGGTGCAGCGCGCGGTCCTCGGTGGGAACGATCGACGCCTGATGAGCCCAGTACTCGTAGAGGCGCCGCTGGTCCCAGAGCAGAGCATCGACCAGCGTTGGATCGTACGCACCGAGACGGCTGAAGACCACGAGGAGATGGCTGCGAGCGACGACGGCGGTCGGGTCAAGCTGCAGGCAGCCGATCGCCCGCACCAGGGCATGGATGTCGTCGGTCGTGACCCGTTTCGGGCGCGAGCCGCTGAGCCGCTGGCGCGCGACGGCCAGGCGCCGCGCGTGCTCGATCCGGACCTTGCGGCGCATGATCGAGAACTATGCCTGAGTCAATCGCGGGCGCAGCGGCGCAGCCGGTCAGACCTGCGACTGCAGTGCCAGGGCATGATCGGGCACCAGCCAACGGTAGGCGATCACCCAGAAGGTGAACAGCCAACTAACGAGGAGGAGAGTGCCGCCGTAGTCGTGGAAGAGGACCGCCGGCAGATAGCCGGCCAGCGCGGCCAGCGCGCAAACGACGGTGATGCGGGCGATGTTGACGAGGATCGTGCCGAGCACGCCGAGGGCGATCACCTGGACTCGGGTGGCCAGGCTCATGGGCCCGCGGAGTCCGACCATCAGGCTCAAGCCAAGCAGGATCAGGCTCTGCCAGCCGACGCAGTTCCACGAGATAAAGAGCGTTTGCGCCGCGCCGCTCGAATTCCAGACGACCAGCTGATTGCCCGCCGCCGCGGCATGCAGGCCAAACAACCCGAGCAGCACAACCGTGACGCGGACTTCCGCCGGGACGATCCACTGCAAGGGCGCCGCGATGCCCAACCGCATTCCGACCACCGTCAGGAGATCGTCAAAGGTGGAGACGAAGGGCAGGACGACCAGCAGAACGGCGGTGACCGCCAGCAGCATCGCGAACACGGGCGTCGTCCTCGATTGCGTCATCGGATCCTTGCCTTGGCCCGCAGCGGTTTGCGGATCAGTTGCCCCACCAGCAGCGGAAGCAGGATCGCCAACCCGATGAGCGGACGGCCGTGCTCGGGCACCACGATCGACGGCGTCGCGATCGAGGTTTGCTGGTTACCGGCATCGTAGCGGAGGTCGAGGCCCCCTTTGTCCACCGCGACGACGGTGATCTGCCAGCAGAGATACGAGCTGGCCGGGAGGAGGACCGCCGGCATGCTGGTCGAGGTCGAGGAGCCCCCGCCGTTGACGAGCGACGCGGTCCACGAGGCGATCGGGACGACCACCGCACATGATGCGGTCGCGCTGTACCCGAACGTCAGGGCGGCAGTCACGGTGGCGTTCCCCTGTCCTGAGGTCCAGTAGGTGAAGCTGTAGCTGCCGGCCGGGACGGTCTGCCCGGTATAGGCCACCGTAGAGGCCCAGGTCTGCGTCGCCCCCGGATTGCTCATCTGAAATTTCGCCGGCGTCCCGCCCGACGGGCTGCTGTCCATCGTGTAGGCGCCGCCTGGATTGTGGAGGTAATAGACATTGGCCGCGAGCACCGTCGGCGCGGTTGCCGCGCCGATGCCGAGAATCGTCAGCACGAGGATGGGGGCCGCGATGCAGACGAGGCGAAACGTGCGGCCCGCGCGACGACCACCCGCGTTCGGTGTGGTTGGTTGCGGACGGAGCCACCGGTTCAGGCTCTTCCGCTGCGGCAGGTGTTCGACGCGATTGGTGATACGGCCCGTCTTTGGCGTGCGGAACCAGCCGCCCTCGCGCCGTTCGAAGAGTCCCTTGACAGAGGCCCACGCCTGGAAGGGCACGAGCAGGAACGACAAGGCGACCGCACCCAGGACGCCCTGGTAATCGCGGCGCGGGGAGCCCTCGAGCAGCAGCCCACCCAGGTTCATGAGGGGCAGCGCGAACAGGTTGGAGAAGAGAAGCGACCACCCCAGGAGCGCCGTCCACTCGGGGATTTGGACGCGCAGGACGACCTCGGAGACGAGCCAGGCAGCCGAACCCAGCATGAACAGCGCGGACTGCAGGTAGTAGAGGCCGTAATAGATGAATTCGGCTTTTTCCAGCAGGCTCAATCGAGGCGACCGGAGGATGGTGAGGAACCATTTGTTGACGTTGTAGCTGTGACCCTCGGCCCAGCGCATCCGCTGGCGGGCAAGCCGCCCAAAGGTCGCGACACACTCGGCGGGTGTCTCCGCATACGGCGTGTAGACGACCTTGTAGCCCTTCGCGTAAAGGCGAAGGGTGAGCTCCCAGTCTTCCGTGAGACTGCGGCCCCAACCCAGTTCCCTCAAGAGACCCGCCCTGATCATGTAGGCGGTGCCCGCGATCATCTTCATCGAGCCCAGGACCTGCTGGAAGGGACGCTCGATCATATAGCTGCCGGCGTATTCGGTGCGTACCGCGGCCGTCAGCCAGCTTTCGTTCTTGTTCAGGACGTGCCATTGATAGCTTTGCACGGCACCAACGTCGTGGAGGGGGCGAGGCCGAGGATTTCCCGGGCTGTAGAAGTGGTAGAGCAGATCTCGCAGGACATCCGGGAACGGCACGGCGTCTGCATCGAAGATGGCGACGAATTCTGTTCGCGGGTCCATATTGCGCAGCGCATAACTCAGCGCGCCGCCTTTGAATCCATCCCTCGTGTCGCGGTGGATGATCGTGAAGCGATCGACCTGCTTCCAGGGTTCGAGCACCTCCATCGATCCGTCCGTCGAGTCGTCGACGAGGATGACCTCGTAGTTGGTGTAGTTCAGCTTGGAGCAGGCCTCGAGCAGGCGGCCGACGACGCCCTTCTCGTTGTAGGTCGCGATGTGAATTGAGACGAAGGGCTCGTAGCCAAGCGGCAGCCATTTGGTGCGGTTGCCATCGGAGTTCTGGGCGGCCCA
>VBFF01000093.1:2999-14007 GCA_005889285.1 Chloroflexota bacterium | reverse complement strand
GCCCAACGCTGGTGCTGATTCGACCGAAAGCCGTTGCCGCCGAGCCGGCCGGCTCCGCCCGCGCGCCGGATGTACAGACCCTGACCGATCCCGTCGACGGCGGCAAGCCGGTTGCTCGGGTGCTACGGCGTGAAACCGAAAAGGCGAGCGGGCCCAAGCTCGAGGCTGCCACGATCATCGTCAGCGGTGGGCGTGGGCTCGGTGCGCCTGAGAATTTCAAGATGCTCGACGAGCTCGCCGCCGAGCTGGGCGCGGCGGTTGGCGCCAGCCGCGCGGTCGTCGACGCCGGCTGGAAGCCGTACTCGTTCCAGATCGGCCAGACGGGGAAAACGGTCAAACCGACGGTTTACATCGCGCTCGGCATCTCGGGCGCCATGCAGCATACGGTCGGCATGAAGGGTGCCAGGACGATCATCGCCATCAACAAGGACCCGGAGGCGCCGATCTTCAAGCTCGCCGACCTGGGGGTGGTGGGCGATGTCCACAAGATCGTGCCGCAGTTGATCCAGGAAGTCCGCTCGCGCAAGGGCAAATGAGCGCCCTCTCCCCGACTCTCCCCCAGAGGGGGAAGGAGAAACAGCTGAGCTTGCTCGCGGTCGAGCCGCACCCGGATGACGAATCGATCGGCATGGGCGGAACGCTCGCCCGCTACAGCGCGGAGGGCGTGCGGACGACGCTGGTCACCGCGACCCGCGGTGAGGTGGGCGAAATTCTCGATAAGGACCTGGACCCGAAAGAGGCGGCGCCGCGCCTGGCGACGATTAGGGAAGGCGAGTTGCGCAACGCGGTCAAGGTCCTCGGCGTCGATGAGCTGGTCTTCCTCGGATACGAGGACTCAGGGATGGCCGGCTTGCCTCGCAATCGCGAGCCGAAGACCTTCTGGCAGGCCGACGAGGAAGAGGCGATCGAGCGCCTGATCCAGGTCGTACGCCGGGTGCGCCCGCAGGTCATGGTCACCCAGAACGAATTCGGGGGCTACGCGCACCCCGACCACATCAAGACCCATCGCGTCGCGATCGGGGCCTTTTTCTACGCCGGCGACGTGAAGCGATTTCCCGGTGGCGAGCCATTCCGCCCGAGCAAGCTGTACTATTCCGCGTTTCCAAAATCGCTGATGCGGCAGATGGCCGAGGCGATGGAGCGGGCCGGCGTGGAAAACCGTTTCTCTACCGACGGCGAGCCGCCGCCCTTCGCCGTTTCGGACGACCGCGTAACCACCTGGCTCGACGTCAGCCAATTCGTCGACAAGAAGCTGGCCGCGATGCGGGCCCATCGAACGCAGATCCCGGAAGACAGCTGGTTCCTGAAACTCAACGAGGCGCTCGGCCCCAAGGCGTGGGGGATCGAGACCTTCGAGCGCGTGCGCAGCTCGGTCGAGGCGCCGATCCCCGAGGACGACCTCTTCGCCGGACTGCGATGACGACAGCGACCGATGTCGCGGTCGCGCAGGCTGCGGCATTGCTGCTTCGCTCCCACTCCGGCATCGCCTTCACCGGCGCGGGGGTCTCGGTGGAGAGCGGCATTCCGCACTTCCGTGGCGAAGGCGGGCTCTGGACCAAGTTCGATCCTTACAAGGTCGCCCACATCGATACGTTCAGGAAGGACCCGTCGCAGTACTGGACCTACAGCCTGAACCATCGCCGGACGGACGCCGAGCCCAATCCCGCGCACCGCGCGCTCGTCGAGCTGGAGCGCCTGGGCCACCTGCGAGCGGTGATCACGCAGAACACCGACGGCCTGCACCAGCGGGCGGGGAGCAAAGAGGTGATCGAGCTGCATGGCTCGTCGCACTCGGTTGTCTGCCTCGACTGTGAGGCGCGCTTCCCGCGGGACCAGGTGGACCGGATGAACCGCGAGCACTGCCCACCAAGCTGCCCGGCGTGCGGCGGTCAGTTCCTCAAGCCGACCGTCGTCCTCTTCGGCGAGGCCCTTCCGATGCCGGCGCTTCGCGAGGCGCAGGCGCTGGCGATGGCGGCCGACCTGGTGTTGATCGTCGGCAGCTCGCTGCAGGTCTACCCGGCGGCAGGCATTCCACGCTTGGCCCGACAGCACGGCGCCGAATTGTGCATCGTCAACGCCGAGGCCACGCCGTTCGACGAGGTCGCGAGCGCCGTCATCCACGGCAAGGCCGGCGAGGTCCTCCCCGAGATCGTTAGAAGAATGGGGACGGGTTAGGGAGCTTCCGCGACCGGGAAGGTCTGGCCGCAGGCCGGACAAACGACGATGGTTTGCTCTTTTGGCGCGCTGAACAACTCTTCACAGCTGGGGCAGGCGTACTCGCGCGCCGGGCTTTCCTCCGCCAGGCGGTCGGCGGCCATCGTTCCCGGTACCTCGCCCAGGTCGACGGCCGGGCTGCCGCACTCGATGCAGCGGTAAAGCGGGGCGTCGACCACCTTGTAGTCCAGGTAGCGTCCCGCGCTGTCGACGAAGACGGACGCGTTCCAGAGCTCGAACCGGTTAGTGCTGCACCGGTTCGGGCAGGCGAGAAACATCAGGCAACCCGCCGCAGTTTCGCCAGGCGGTCGGCGGCCATCGTTCCCGGTACCTCGCCCAGGTCGACGGCCGGGCTGCCGCACTCGATGCAGCGGTAAAGCGGGGCGTCGACCACCTTGTAGTCCAGGTAGCGTCCCGCGCTGTCGACGAAGACGGACGCGTTCCAGAGCTCGAACCGGTTAGTGCTGCACCGGTTCGGGCAGGCGAGAAACATCAGGCAACCCGCCGCAGTTTCTTGAGGCGGTCGGCCGCGCGGCGAAGGGTGTCCATCTTCTTGGGAAAGGAGAAGCGGATCTGCCGCCGGCCGCGCTCGGGCTCAAGGTAGAAGCTGCTTCCCGGTACGGTGGCGAGCCCAATGTCGCGCACCATGCGATGGGCGAGGCTGACGTCATCCTCACCGAAGCTGCTGATGTCGGTCATCACGTAGTAGGCGCCGTCCGGTGGATAGGCCTTGAAACCGGCGCCATCAAGGATCTCGAGGAGGAAACCTCGCCGCTCGCGATAGGCGTCGAGCAGGTCGAGGTAGTACTGGTCGGGAAAGCGGAGCGCGGTGGCGGCCGCCACCTGGAGCGGGTGCGGCGCGCCGACAGTGACGAAGTCGTGGACCTTGCGGATGGCGCTGGTCATCGCGGCCGGCGCGATCGCATAGGCCAGCCGCCAGCCGGTCACGCTGTACGTCTTGGAGAGGCCGTTGATCGTCACGGTGCGATCCCGCATGCCATCGAGCGTGGCGATGCTGACGTGCTCACCGCGGTAGACGAGGTGCTCGTAGATCTCGTCGGTGATGGCGAGCACGTCGAACTCCTGGCAGAGGCCGGCGATAAAGGTCAGCTCGTCGCGGCTGTACACCTTGCCGGTGGGATTGTGCGGGGTGTTGATGATGATGGCGCGCGTCCGCGCGTTGAACGCCTTGCGCAGCTGGTCGCGGTCGAACTGCCAGTCCGGCGCGACGAGCGGCACGACCACCGGGGTCGCCCCCGAGAGGATGCAATCGGGGCCGTAGTTCTCGTAGAAGGGCTCGAAGATGATCACCTCGTCACCGGGATCGACGAGCGCGAGGATCGTCGACAGCATCGCCTCGGTCACACCGCAGCAGACCGTGATCTCCGTTTCGGCGTCGACGGTCATCTGGCGGAAGTGCTGAGTCTTGGCCGCGATCGCGTCGCGCATCACCTTGGCACCCCAGGTGGTTGCGTACTGATTGAAGTCCTTGCGGATTGCCTCGACCGCCGCCTCCTTCAGCTCGGCGGGCGCGGCGAAATCGGGGAACCCCTGTGCCAGGTTCAGGCAGTTTTCGCCGTGTTCAGCGAGGCACAGTCGTGTCATCTCACGGATGACCGACTCGGTGAACAATCCCGACTTGCGGGAGATCATCGCGCGCGGCACGACACTAGAATGCCAGAAGTGTCGCGCCAAACCGCCCAGGACAGCGGCGTCGCGGCGTTCCGCAAGCAGTTCCCCATCTTCGACCAGAAGATCTACCTGAGCAGTTGCTCGCAAGGCGCCCTTTCGAGGCCGGTGGAGGCCGCCATGCAGGAGTTTCTCGAGTCCTGGCACACGCATGGCAATCCCTGGGAGATCTGGGTGGGGCGGATGGAGGAGCTGCGGGTCGAATTCGCGCGGTTGATCAACGCCGAGCCGGCGGAGGTCGCCGTGACCTTCTCGGTGTCCACCGCCCTCAATTCCCTGGCGAGCGCGCTCACTTATAACGATCGCCCAAAGATCGTGACCAGCGATTTCGATTTTCCGACGGTCGGGCACATCTGGCTGGCCCAACAGCGGCGCGGCGCCGAGGTCGCCTTCGCCGGGGCGAACGGGAATCGGCTGCCGCTGCGCGCCTTCGAGGAGTTGGTCGATGAGAGAACGGCCCTCGTTTCGACGACCCAGGTTTGCTACAAGAATGGGTTCAAGAACAACATCAGCGCCCTGGCCGAGCTGGCGCACGAGCGGGGGGCCTCCCTGTTGATCGACGCCTACCAGTGCATGGGGACGCAGCCCATGGACGTCAAGGCGCTCGACCTCGACATCCTGGTCACCGGTGCCCTCAAGTACCTGCTGGGCTCGCCGGGGGTGGCGTTCATGTACATGCGCAAGGACATGATCGAGCGCTTCCAGCCGAGCGACTCAGGCTGGTTCGGTCAGGAAAACGTCTTCGCCTACGATGTCCACCACCTGCGCTATGCGGCCTCGGCCCGGCGCTTCGAGACCGGGTCCCCACCGGTGCCCAACGTCTACACATCGCTCGCGGCGCTCCGGTTGCTCGCCGGCGTGGGGCTTGACGTCATCCAGGCCCACGTCCAGGCGCTCGCCGGACGCTTCATCGACGGCGCCCGCGGGCGCCGCCTCGCCCTGCTCACACCCGAAGAGCCCGCGGACCGCGGCCCGCTGGTGATGGTGCGCTCGACCGATGCGCCCAGGCTCGTCGAGGCGCTGGCAAAACAAGGCATCCTCTGCTCGACGCGCGACGGCTCGCTTCGCGTGTCGCTGCACTACTACAACACGGAGGGCGACGTGGACATGGTCCTGGCCGCGCTGGACCACTATCCCGACCTGCTGGTTCACGCGCCGAATTAGAAAGGGTTAGAGGCGGCCGGCTGGCGGTTGCTCTCCGTGGTCCAAGCGTGTATAAAGAGCGAACGAATTTAGGTCTTCGACAAAGGAAGAGGAGGTCGACAGGGAGGATGGCACAGCCAAGGATTCTCGTCCTCGCGGCCATAGCCAGTGTTGGGCTGGCGGCATGCGGCGGGGGCAGCACGAGCGGAAGCGCGGCCAACAAACCGGACAAGGTCCAGATCGCGGCCGAGGGACCCTTTACGGGCGACCAGGCGTCGATCGGGGCTGGGGCGCTGCGGGCGATCCAGCTGGCGGTCAAGGATTTCAACAAGGCCGGCGGTGTGAACGGCACGCAGGTGCAGCTTGTGGTGTGGGACGACCAGCACACGGCCCAGACGGCGCAGACGCTGCAGGCCAAGGGGATCTCTGATCCCACCGTCCTCGGCATCGTCGGGCCGATGAACTCCGGCGTTGTCCTGGGCTCGATCCAGGGCCTGCAAAGCGCTAGCCCGCCGCTGCCATTCGTCAGCGAGTCCGCCTCGAACGTCAAGGTGACCGATCAGGGCAACAGCGTGGCGCACCGCGTCAATGCGCGCGATGACGCCCAGGGTCCGGCTGACGGGAAGTTCATGATCGACCAGGGAGCGAAGAAGGTCTACGTGATGGACGCCAAGTCCGACTACTCGACGGGCCTGGCCGACCAGACCGAGAAGTATCTGAAGGACCACACCATCCCGACCATGCGCGACCAGGCCAAGGCGGGGCAAAAAGACTTCGCCACGACGATCCAGAAGATCAAGTCATTCGGCGCCGACTGGGTCTATTTCGCCGATGAAGGACCCGAGGCGGCGCCCTTCGTTTCGCAAATGAAGGCGCAGGGCCTTACCATCGGCCAGAACATCCAGTTCCTTGGGACGGATGGCGAGGAAGACGCCTCGATCATCACCGCCTCGCAAGGTGCGTATGTCGGTGCCTACGCGACCAACATCACCGCCGACCCGGCCGGCGTGTCGGGAAGCGCGGCGGCCGCGTATGTGGCGGGCTACAAGGCGGAGTACGGCGCGGATTCGCTCAGCCAGGCCGGTCCCTTTTATGGCTCCGCCTACGAGGCGGCCCAGGTGTTGCTCCAGGCGATCAAGAACTCGCCGGTAAAGAACGGCAAGATCTCCCGCGCCGACGTGCTCACCCACCTCGGCAGCGACACCTTCAACACGGTCTTCGGCTCCGTCAAATTCGACTCGAAGGGTGACGTCACGGGCGGCGGCATCTACGTCTACCAGGCGAAAGGCACCCAGATGGTGGTCGTCAAGCAAGTCTCCGGCTAAAGGAGTAAGAAGGAAGGGGACGGGGCCATCCCGTCCCCTTTTTGATTGCCGTGGACTATTTCCTCCAGAACTTCCCACAGCAACTGGTCAATGGCCTCGAGTTGGGAAGCCTCTATGCGCTGATCGCGCTTGGCTATACGCTGATCTACGGCATCCTCGAGATGCTGAATTTCGCGCACGGCGACGTCTACATGGTGGGCGCCTTCCTGGCCGCCGGCGTCGCCGGGCTCCTGGTGCACAACGAAGTCGCGGTCGTCCCGGCGGGCCTGGCGGTGGCCCTGATGATGCTGGTGGCGGTCGGTGGCGCCGGATTGCTCGGCGTCGGCATCGAGCGGATCGCCTACCGGCCGCTGAGGAATGCCAATCGCCTGGCGCCCCTCATCACCGCGATCGGCGTCTCGCTCTTTCTCGAGAGCGCCGTCCAGGTGTGGGTCAGCCCCGCCCCGGTCCTGGTTCCAAGCAACGCTCTGGTTCCGCAGACCGTCCTGCACGTGGCCAGCGTCGTCACGCCACTGACGGGGCTCGCGCTGTTCGTCGCCGCCGTCGCGCTGATGGTAGCCCTCGACGCCTTCGTCTTCCGCACCCGATTCGGGAGCGCCATGCGCGCCACCGCCCAGGACCGCGAGGCGGCGACCTTCATGGGCATCGACGTCGACCGGGTGATCCTGGTGACCTTCTTCGTGGCCTCCGCCCTCGCCGGCATGGGTGGCGTGCTCTTCGGGTTGCGCTACGCGAGTGTCGACTTCTTCATGGGCTACCTGCTGGGGATCAAGGCCTTCACGGCCGCGGTCATCGGCGGCATCGGCAACATCCGCGGCGCGATGGTCGGTGGGCTCTTGCTTGGTGTGCTGGAGAGTCTCGTGGGTGGCTTTATCAGTTCCCAGTTTCAGGACACCTTCGTGTTCCTCGCCCTCATCACCGTGCTGCTGATCCGGCCGCAAGGCCTGTTCGGCCAACCCCTGACGGACCGAGCATGAGCGCGCAGCCGGCCCCCCTCGAGAGCGCCGCGACGGTCCATCCTCTCAAGCGCCTGTGGGAATCCGGTCCATCGGGTTGGAATCATGCGCTGACGCGGCCGGTGGTGCTGATTCCCTTTTTTATCTTTGCGGCACTCGTTCCCCTCGGTCTGCAGTACATCGAGGACAACTCGAGCTGGACCGACGCACAGTTCTGGACGTTGATCCTCGCCAACTGCGCCATGTACGCGTGCCTGGCGGTCGCGCTCAACCTCGTGGTCGGGTACGCGGGCCTGCTGAACCTCGGGTTCATCGCCTTCTTCGGGATCGGGTCCTATGCCTACGCGCTCGTCGCCAGCGACCAGCTCCACCAGCATTACCCTCTGTGGGCCGCACTGCTGGTAGTGATGGCGGTCACCCTGGCGTTCGCGTTGCTGGTTGGTGTCCCCGCCTTGCGCCTGCGGGGCGATTACCTGGCGATCGTGACGCTCGGCTTCGGATTGATCATGCGGGACGTGATCCTCGACCTCGACAGGCCGCCCGTTCTCGCCGGCCATCAGTTCGGGCCCGACACGCTCAACCTGACCGGCGGAACCAACGGCATCCACCAGGTCGATCCCTTCAACCTCCCCACCAGCTTGCCCCTGATCGGACCGGTCCCGCACTTCCGGTTGTACTACTGGGTCTTCATCGGTTTTCTGGCTCTCAGCGTCTACTGCGTGCTCCGCTGGCGCAACAGCCGGACCGGACGAGCATGGGTGGCCATCAGGGATGACGAGCTGGCCGCGCGTGCGATGGGCGTCAACACCTTCAAGTACCGGCTGCTGGCGTTCGCGACCAGCGCCGTGATGGCCGGCATTGTCGGCATGATCGACGCGGCATTCATCTTCAACGCCTTCCCCGGAAACTTCGACGTCCAGCAGACGGTGACGGTCTTCATCATGGTGATCCTGGGTGGCCTTGGGAGCATCCCTGGTGCGATCCTCGGTGCGATCGCGTTTACCGTCCCGCCATTTCTCTTGCAGCAATTCGTCTTCTACAAGTACCTCGTCGTCAGCATCGTGCTGATTGCGGTGATGGTGTTCCGGCCCGAAGGCCTGCTGGGGACCGTTTCCATCCGGCCACGCAAGACCATGGGCGGGACGCTCGAGCTGCTGACCGCGGAGTCGGCGGTCGAAGCGTCTGAGCTGCCGGCCGTCACCGATACCGAGGTGGCAGACCTCGAGGCGGCATCGGGAGCAATCGTCGAGGATCCCGAATGGAAAGTGTGAGCGGACCCAAATCGGTCCTGGAGATCCGGGGACTGACGCGCCGATTCGGCGGCCTGACCGCGGTCGACCGCTTCGATGTCGACGTCAACGAGGGTGAGATCGTCAGCCTCGTGGGGCCGAACGGCGCCGGCAAGACCACGGTCTTCAACCTGATTTCCGGCGTCCTGCGACCAACGGCGGGATCCGTCCGCCTGCTCGGCCGAGAACTCGTCGGGCTGCCCGCGCATCGCATCACCCACCAGGGGGTGGCCCGTACGTTTCAGAACATCCGGGTGTTTCCGCAGTTGACCGTCCGCGAGAACATCCTGCTGGGGACGCACCACTGGACGCGGAGCGGCATGCTGGGATCCGTGACGTTCTGGCCCAGCACGCTCCGAGCCGAGCGCGCCGCCCAGGCGGAGGTCCACACCGCGATCGACCTCTTCCGCGAGCGGCTCGAGGCGCGGCTCGATGATCCGGCGTTCAGCCTCTCCTACGCGAACCGCCGCCGCACCGAGATGGCGCGCGCGCTGGCCGCGCGCCCCAAGCTATTGCTGCTCGACGAACCCGCAGCCGGCATGAACCCCTATGAGCGGATCGAGGTCGCCGGGCTCATCCGCTCGATGCGCGACCGCGGGCTGACGATCTTCCTCATCGAGCACCATATGCCCCTGGTGATGGAAATCTCGGATCGTGTCGTCGTCATGGACCATGGCGTGAAGATCGCCGAAGGCTTGCCCAAGGAGGTCCACAGCAATCCAAGAGTTGTCGAAGCCTACCTCGGCCGACGGGCAGCGTCCGCCTAGCCCGGCGGCGCGCGCGGATGTCGTCCTGCGCTTGCAGGACGTCGAGGTGCGCTATGGCCCCGTGCCCGCTCTGCGCGACGTGAGCATGGAGATCCGGCGGGGCGAGATCGTCTGCTTGCTGGGGGGCAATGCCTCGGGCAAGTCGACCACGATGAAGACCGTCATCGGCTCGGTACGGCCCGCCAAAGGCACGGTCTGGTACGACGGCCAGGACATCACCAACTGGAACACCTCGCGTCGTGTGGCCCAGGGGATCGCGATCGTACCCGAGGCCCGGCGGATCTTTCCGCGGTTGACCGTGCTGGAGAACCTGATGATGGGTGCCTTCATTCGCAACGACCGGGCCGAGATCGACAGGGATCTCGAGGGCGTTCTCGAGATGTTCCCGCGGTTGCGCGAGCGGCGCTCGCAGCGAGGTGGCACCATGTCGGGCGGGGAGCAGCAGATGCTCGCCATGGCGCGGGCGCTGATGTCGCGGCCACGCTTCCTCTGTATGGACGAGCCATCGATGGGCCTCGCGCCGGTGCTGGTGGAGCAGCAGTTCGAGACGATCCAGCGCCTGAACGCGACGGGGATCACGATTTTTGTGGTGGAGCAAAACGCCACCATGGCACTCGGAATCGCCAATCGCGGCTATGTGCTGCAGAGCGGACGCGTCGTGCTGGCCGGGACGGCGGCATCGCTGCTGCAGAATCCGCAAATGCAGCGGGCTTACCTGGGGATGTAGCGCCTAGTGGCTCGGCGGGAGCTTGGCTTCGGGCGAGCCCGCCGGCGAGAACGCGCCCAGGACCTTCATGTCGTCGCGCCCGCTGTTCTCCAGCGTGTGCCGAACGCCGATGGGAAAGAAGACCACCGAGCCGGCCCGCAGGTCGCCGACCGGTTGATCCTCGATCCAGAGCCGGCCGGTCCCGGCCAGGATGTAGACCGCCTCTTCGTGCGGATGGGCATGCAGGGGTGCCCGTCCGGTAGGGATCACGCCGGTGAACTGCGTCATCTGGCGGCAGCCGACGTCGGGGCTGACGAGCACCCGAAAGCTGCGCTCGCCCATCAGCGTTGGCGCCACCTCCCGCTCATCCATCATCCGGGGCGTGACACCGCTCTCGCTGAGGCTTGCGGACGTCAACCCGGACAGGTCCAGGCGCGGTATGGCCGGGCGAATTTCGCCAAGCTCGATGGGCGGCGCCATGGCGCCAACCAGAGTCAGTGACTCGGCACCGGTGTTGACGTAGGTGTGCTCGGCACCCGCGGGGACGAGGACCGCGTGTCCCGGAGCGACGTGATGCGTTACCCCTTCCACACGCACCTCGCCGCTCCCCTCGAGGACGTAGAGGACCTCTTCGGTACCGCGGTGAACATGGCTGAGGGCGGAGTCGGGATCGAGAGCCAAGCGGTATGCCATGACGTGCTGGGCGCCCAGCTCACGATCAACCAACCACTGCAGCGTGCCGCCCTCCAGCGGAAAGCCGCTGATGTCGCTTTGATGGCGCAGGCGCGCCCGTTGCTGTATGGACATTCTGGTGCGCCGATGATAGCAACGCCACAAACCCTTACCATCTCGACGAAGGGATGGAGTACCGCTCGTTCGGGCGCACCGGGATGCGGGTCTCGGTGGTCGGGCTCGGTTG
>VBFF01000093.1:0-2857 GCA_005889285.1 Chloroflexota bacterium | reverse complement strand
ATCATCGGGGATTGGCTCAAGGAGCGCGGAGTGCGGGACCGGCTGGTGCTATCCACCAAGGTCTTCTACGCGATCGCCGAAGGTCCCAACGACCGGAGTCTGTCGCGTCGCCACATCATGCAGGCCGTCGACGGGAGTCTCCGCCGCCTGCAGACCGACTATCTCGACCTCTACGTCATCATGGAGCCTGACCCGTCAACCCCGATCGACGAAACACTGGAGGCGATGAACGACCTGATGCATGCGGGGAAGGTCCGGCACATCGGCGCCAGCAACATCACGGCGCCGCAACTGCGCGAGGCACTGGCCGCCAGCGACCGGCTGGGCGTACACCGCTACCAATCAGTGCAAAACGGCTACAGCCTGCTGGATCGGGCCATCGAGGACGAGGTTTTGCCGCTCGCGGAGCGGGAGCGGATGGCCGTGACACCCTTCAGTCCAACGTCGGGAGGCCTGCTGACCGGAAAGTACCGGTTTGGCGAGCGACCGCCGGCCGGGTCGCGCGTCGACCTGCGCCCAAAGCCTTACCAGCACCTGATGAACAAGCGGACCTTCGAGGCGATCGACGCCCTGCGCGCCGCCGCTGCGAAGCGCGGCCTCGACACCGGCACGCTGGCTCTCGCCTGGGTCCTCAGTCACCCGGCGGTGACGTCGGCGCTGATCGGACCGCGCACGGTCGAACAGTTCAAGCCCTGGCTGGATGCGGTCGACGTGCACCTGACCCAGGACGAGCGCGAGGCGGTGGCCTCACGGATGGAGGCGGCGCCCGCCTGATGGACGTCCTGGTTCTGAATGCCGAGGAGGTGACGCGCCTCATGCCCATGCCGGAATGCATCAAAGTGATGCGCGATGCCCTGGCGGCGCTCGCCAGGGGAGAGGCGCTGGTCCCGCTGCGCACCATCATGCGGGTCCCGGGCGTGAGTGGCTTCCTCGGTTTGATGCCGGGCTATATCGCGCCCTCCAGGGGACAGGACGGTGCGCTCGGCATGAAGGCGGTGTCAGTCTTTCCGGGCAATGCCAAACGAGGTATCGATACCCACCAGGGGGCCGTCCTGCTCTTTGAAGCGGATACCGGGCGCCTTAGCGCCCTCATGGACGGCGCCGCCATCACGGCGATTCGGACGGCGGCCGTGTCGGGCGTCGCAACCGACCTGCTCGCCCGGCCTGACGCCGGCGAGCTCGCGATCCTGGGCGCCGGCGTGCAAGCGCGCACGCACCTCGAGGCGATCGCCGCGGTGCGGCCGCTGCGGAAGGTGCGAATCTGGAGCCGCAACCCGGAGCACGCCAGCGCCCTTGCGTCCGAGCTCCGCCCGCGCTTCCAGGTCCCGATCGAGGCCGCGCCGAGCCCCGAGGCCGCGGTTCGTGCGGCCGATATCGTCGCCACCGTCACCGCCAGCCCGGAGCCGATCCTCCAGCGCGGATGGCTGAAAGAGGGCGCGCACATCAACGCCGTCGGGGCATCGATCCCGACGAGTCGCGAGATCGACACGGCCACCATGGTCGCGGCGCGCCTCTTCGTGGACCGGCGGGAGTCCGCGCTCGCGGAAGCCGGTGACCTGCTGATCGCCATGGGAGAGGGCGCCGTCAAGGGAGACCACGTGCAGGCCGAGCTGGGCGAGGTCATCATCGGCAAGGACCCGGGCCGGCGCTCGGCCGGCGAGCTGACGCTGTTCAAATCGCTGGGGCTGGCAGTCGAAGATGTCGCCTCCGCTGCTTACCTCGTTCGCCGGGCGCGCGAAACCGGCACCGGCCACACGGTCCCGATGTGAAAGCGACCAGGCTCGGTCTCGAGGAAATCCGTCGAGCGCAGCCGGTCGTCGCCCAAGCGGCCATTCGCACCCCGCTGGTGCGGTTCAACGTCTGGGATGCTCCCGCCGAGATCTACCTCAAGCTGGAGAACCTCCAGCCCATCGGATCGTTCAAGATTCGCGGTGCCGCCAATGCGATGAGCGGGATGTCGAAGGCGGAGCTGGCCAAAGGCGTCCTCGTTGCCAGCGCCGGCAACATGGCACAGGGCGCCGCCTGGAACGCGCGCCGGCTGGGCATTCCCTGCACCGTGATCGCGCCTGATTACGCGCCCGACACTAAGGTGGAGGCGATCGAGCGCCTGGGGGGACGCGTCATCAAGGTGCCGTTCGACCGCTGGTGGCAGACCTTCAGCGACCGAAGCTATCCGGGTGTCGATGCCGTGTTCATTCACTCTTTCGACGACGATCGTGTGATGGCCGGCAACGGCACCATCGGTCTCGAGCTGCTGGAGGACCTGCCGGAGGTCGACACCGTGTTGATTCCCTGGGGCGGCGGTGGCCTGGCCGGCGGCATCGCCACCGCCCTTCGCGCGCTCAAGCCCGCTGTCCGCATCTACGCGGTGGAAGCGGAGACCGGCGCCCCGCTGGCCGCGTCGATGAAAGCCGGCTCGCCGCAGGTGGTCGATTACCGGCCCTCGTTTGTCGACGGCATCGGCAGCAAGACGGTGTTTCCCAACATGCTGCTCATGGCGCAGGACTTCCTCGACGGGGCCTTGACCGCAAGCCTCGACGAGATTGAGGCGGCGCTGCGGCTGATGGCGGAGCGCAATCGCGTGATCGCCGAGGGAGCCGGCGCCGTGGCCCTGGCGGTGGCGCTCTCGGGGAGAGCGGGCGGGGAGCGCATCGCGTGCATCGTCTCGGGCGGCAACATCGACCTGCCGAAGCTGACGAAGATCCTGGGCGAGCACTGACGATGGCGGAGCTGACCGGCCGGATTGCCCTGGTCACCGGGGGAGGCCGCGGCATCGGCCGTTCCGTCGCATTGTCCCTGGCATCGGCGGGCGCGGACGTCGCCGTCACGGCTCGGTCCGCCAAGGAGTTGGACGAAA
>VBFF01000092.1 GCA_005889285.1 Chloroflexota bacterium | reverse complement strand
AAACGGTGACCATCTCCGACTTCATCGCTGAGTTCCCCGCGAATCGATCGCTGTCCCGTATCCATCCGGGCTCCTGGATCAACGCGAACTTCGACACCTGGGTCGGCGACGCGGAACACAATGTCGCCTGGGACCTGCTGGCGCAGGCCCGGGATGTTTTGAGCGAGCGCGAGCGAGCCGCGGATGATCACGAGCAACTCGCCGCGGCGCGGCGTGAGGCGCTGATCGCGCAGGGAAGCGACTGGTTCTGGTGGTTTGGCCGATCTCACGATTCCGGGATGGACCAGATCTGGGACAGCCTCTTCCGCCTCCACCTGCGCAACATCTATATGTCGCTGAAACGGACGCCTCCGGCCGAGCTCTACCGGCCGATCGCCAAAGACGCTAGTGGATCAGCCTCGAAGCGGCCGCACCGGAAGATCACGCCCAAGCTCAACGGTGTGGTGGACGAGGAGGAGTGGGAGGCTGGTGGCTATGTCGATGTCAGCGCGCTCTTCGGTGCCATGCATCCCCCGACAGGGGCGGTACGGCGCATCTGGTTCGGGCACGACGACCGCAATCTCTACCTGCGATTCGACTTGCTCCCCAGCGGCCGGCCGCGTCCGGTCGAGCTCGAGATTTTCTTCTCCGGGAGCCCGAAGCAACCCGGTAACGGCAGCTTCGGTTTCGACCCCGCCCTGCGGCTCACGGCCAAAGCCGGCGGGGCCGGGGTGGAGCTGGAGCTGCGTGAACTGACGCCAGAGGCGCAGCTGCGGCAACCGCGCTGGGCCGACCAGGCAACGGGTGGCGAGGCGTTCGCCTTTGCCGTGCCCTTCGAGGCGCTGGGGCACGACCCCGGCGAAACGATCGAGATGGTGGCGGTCGCGCGCGAAGATGGGAAGCCGGTGGAACAACTCCCTCCCACGGGATCGATCCCGGTGCGCGTACCCGGCGACGTTTTTCGCGGTCGGCAGAACCAGCCCCTCAAGATCCTGCTCGTCGCGGCGGAGGTCGCACCCTTCGCCAAGGTGGGCGGCCTCGCCGACGTCGCCGGCGCGCTGCCCAAAGCGCTCAAGGCGATGGGTCACGACGTGCGCGTCGTCATGCCGCGCTACGGCAGCATCGATGTCGAGAAGTACGGGTTGCGACGGATCGTCACCAACCTGGGGGTGCCGCTCGCGCACCAGCCGGTCAACGCGGATGTTCTCGAAGGACGGATCGCGGGCGAGGTGCCGATCTACTTCATCGACAATCAGCAGTTCTTCGGCCGCGATGGCATGTACGGCTTCTGGGACGACGATGCGCGCTTCATCTATTTCAGCCGGGCCGCGCTCGAGATGCTGCGGCCGCTCGACTTCCGGCCCGACGTGATCCATGTCAATGACTGGCATACGGCGGTGATTCCCAACATGCTGGCCCGGCTCTATGCGGCTGATCCGTTCTACGCCGATATCGCCACCGTCCTCACCATCCACAATCTCGCCTTCCAGGGCGTCTTCGGTTACGGCGCGCTGAACCTGGCGGACCTCGAGCAGTGGGGCCTGATCAAGCCCGGCATGCCCGGGCTCGACGACATCGTCAACCTGCTCGGCCGTGGGCTCTTTTTCTCGGATGTCGTCAACACCGTCAGCAATCGGTATGCGGAAGAGATCCTCACTCCCGAATACGGCGAAAAAATGGATCCACTGCTGCGGGTCTTTCGCAGCAAGCTGCACGGCATCATCAACGGCATCGACTACGACGTGTTCAATCCCTTGACCGATGCCTCGCTCGTTGCGCCCTACGACATCGCGAGCATCGAGAAGAAGGTCGAGAACAAGCTGGCGCTGCAGAAGCAGGTCGGTCTCCCACAGGATCCGGCGATCCCGGTGATCGGCCTGATCTCGCGACTCTATGACCAGAAAGGCCTCGACCTGATCGCCAACATCATGTGGGGATTGATGCGGCTCAACCTGCAACTCGTGGTGCTTGGCGCCGGTGACGCGCGCTACGAAGAGATGTTCCGGGCCAACGCGCGCGACAACCCGGGCAAGGTCTCCGCCACGATCGGCTTCAAGCCGGTGCTGGCGCAGCAGATCTACGCCGGTTCCGACATGTTCCTGATGCCCTCGCGCTTCGAGCCCTGCGGTCTCGGGCAGCTGATCAGCCTTCGCTACGGAACCATCCCGATCGTGCGCGCCACCGGCGGGCTGGCCGACACCATCGACGACTGGGACCCGGTCCAGCAGACCGGAAACGGCTTCGTCTTCACCGCCTACGACCATTGGGATCTCTTCGCCCAGGTGGTCAGAGCCCTGGAGACGTTCCGCCAGGCGTCGCCCTGGCGCCGGCTGCAGGCCAACGCGATGTCGACCGACGTCAGCTGGGGGAACTCGGCGGAAAAATACGTGGGCCTCTACCGGGCGGCGATGGGCAACCACGCCGAATCGCGCGAGTATTCCGCCGCCGCCACCGACCCCTACAGCTGGTAAAAACCGTCCCCGCAGACACCGGAAAAGGCCGCCGGTCTAATAGAGGTTAATATTTGGGCCGATTTCTTGATGTCTTGACACCACTTGATGCATGATTACGGCGATTCGGCGGCACAGCTTCAATCGACCACGACCTAACTCTGCCTGGAAGGGAGGAATTGACGTATATGGATGTAGCAGTCGGTAAGTCGAAATGGTTGCGAGTCTCAACGCTTGCTGCCTCGATCGCGATGCTGGTATCGGCGTGTGGGACTTCGGCGCCGTCGACGAGCGAGGTGAAGAATGGTGGGACGCTGATCTTTGCGCTCGACTCCGATGCCACCACCCTGAATCCGTTCGTCATGTCGACCGTTCCAGAGTTTCGTGCGCTTTCCTTCATGTATCCGAACCTGTACTCGGCTGATAAGAACCTCAACGTCATCCCGGACCTGGCAGACGGCATGCCATCGGTCTCGAGCGACGGCACGGTGTGGACCGTAAAGCTCAAGAAGACCGGCAAGTGGAGTGATGGAACGCCGATGACCGCCGACGACGTCCTCGCCACCCAGAAGCTCCAGGCCGACCCGACGCTCGACACCGATTACTCCTACGACTGGAGCCCGCTCAAGACGATCGAGAAGGTGGACACCTATACCGTGCGCTATACGCTGAACGCGCCTTTTGCCCCCTTCCTGGCTGTCAATCTCGCTGGCTACATCGCACCGGCCTCGGTCTTTGGGAAGGTCGACGCGGCAAAGATCCGGAATATGCCGGCGTCAACCAACCCGACGGTAACCGGCGGTCCCTATAAGTTTGATAAGTGGGTCCCCGGACAGGAGATCGACTTTTCGGCCAACCTGAGCTACTACAACGGCCGGCCGCACTACGACAAGGTGGTCGCCAAGATCATCACCGACGCGACCGCCGCCGCCAACGCGCTGATCAACGGCGACGTCTCGTGGCACCCATCCCTGGGTGAGGCGGGCGCCGGCGGGATTAGCAAGGCCAAGGCGGCGAGTAACGTGGTCGTTCACACCTACGAGGACCTGGGCTATATCGACTTCCGAATGAATACGCGCAAGGGCCATATTTTCGACAACGTCATGACGCGGCAGGCGCTGGCCTCCGTACTGGACAAGGCGTCGATCGTGCAGGCTGCCACCCAGGGCGCCGGGGCCCCGCTGTGGGGCGACATCGTGCCCGCCTCCTGGGCCTATGACGCCAACTCCGTGGTCAAGTACCCGCTCGACGTCGCCAAGGCCAAGTCGCTGATGCAGCAGGCCGGCTGGACCATCGGGGCCGATGGGGTCGCAACCCGGCCGAATCCGAATGGCGGAGGGACCCAGAAGTTCGTCGGCAAGATCCGGGTGCGCGCCGGCAAGCCGGACCGGCTCAAGGCCGCAGAGATCATCTCGGACCAGGTGAAGCAGATCGGCATGCAGCTGACCCCCGATCCGACCGACTTCAAGGTGTTCTACAAGCCGATCCAGCAGGGTAATTTCGACGTGTTCATCGCCGGCTTCAGCCTGACGCTCGATCCCGATGACTACAGCACCGCGTCGTCCACCCAGCTCCAACCCGAACACCACGAGGGGCAAAACTGGACCGGGTATTCGAACCCGCAGCTGGACTCGCTCATCAGCCAGGAGCGCGCCACGGTTAAGAGCACCGACGCGGCGACCAAGGCTGCCCGCAAGGCGATCTTCAACCAGATCGAGAAGATCATCAGCGGCGACCTGCAGACCTACATGCTCTGGGCCGATGTCTCGTCGATGGGCTGGTCGAGCAACGTCGGCAACGTCGCGGCCGGGAATGGCGACAACACGATCTACTACGACGTCAATAACAACCCGAACTCGCGCGCCGAATGGTACTCGAAGAACGGTAAGTAGCTAGCAATCGACTGAGGCCTCTGAGCGGGGAGGCGGCCGGGCCGCCCCCCCGCAGCGGGCGCCAACGAGCTAGGACGGAAACCCGGACGGTTGGTTATGCTTCTATCCGGGCGGGGCAATACGGCGGGAACAGGATTGACTGGTCAAAACGGTGTCATAGGATAGTGGCGTGACTTTCTATGTCGTTCGCCGGCTGGCCATTGGCGTCTTCCTCCTGTTCCTCATGTCCGCCATGTTTTTTACGCTGACGCGCGTCACGCCGGGTGCCCCGATCAGCGTCGGCGAGAACCCCCGAATTCATCAGTCGGTGATCATCCTGCGGCTCCACCGCCTCGGCCTTACCGACGAAAAGGGAAACCCTTACCCGATCCCGCAGCAGTACGTGCTGTACATGGGTGCGCTGCTACATGGCGATCTGGGCGACTCCTACGTCTACAACCGACCGGTGACGACGCTCCTGATGCAGCGGTTGCCGAACTCGATTCTGTTGCTCGGCGCCGCCCTCCTGGTCGCGCTAGCCATCGGGATCCCGCTCGGGATCTTTGCGGCCACCCACCAGTACTCCAAGACGGACATGACCACCTCGCTTCTCTCTTATGTCGGCGTGTCCATTCCGAGCTTCGTGCTGGGCCTCTATCTCTTGATCATCTTTGGGGCGTTCTTGAAACAGTCGCCCCTCCATTGGGGTTTCCCGCTGTTTGGCATGCACAGCGGTGGCGTGGATGATCCCGTCGACCTCCTTTACCATATGGTGCTCCCGGTGACCTCCCTCGCCATCCTGCAGATCGCGATCTTCAGCCGTTTCATGCGGGCCAGCATGCTGGAGGTGCTCCACCAGGACTACATCCGAACGGCCCGGGCGAAGGGCCTTTCGATTGAAAAAGTCAACTACAAACACGCGCTGCGTAACGCGATTCTGCCGATTATCACCCTGGTGGCGATTGCGATTCCTCAGATCGTCAACGGCGCGATCATCACCGAGGGCATTTTTAGCTGGCCGGGCACCGGGCAGCTGGCCTTTCAGGCGGTGGTCGATCGAGACTATCCAGTCATCCTGGGCGTCGTGATGCTGGTGGCGGCCGGGACCGTGCTCTTCAACCTGATCGCCGACGTGACCTACGGGGTCGCCGACCCGAGGATCCGATACTGATGGCCCAGGTCCCTCCGCTCCCGCTCGGCCCCTCAGCCGGCGTTCCGGGCTCGGTCCCGAACCAGCTGTCGATCGAGACGACCGTCCAGCAGGAACGCGACCTTGCACAGCCGGGGGTCCGCCCGGACGAGTTTGGCGGCGCTGCGGAGCTCGGGTTCTGGCGGCTATCCGTCATTCGCTTTCTACATCACCGGGTGGCAACCGGTGCTCTGATCATCCTGGGCGTCATCGTGCTCGCCGCCATCGTGGTCCCGATCATCACCGGTGATCTCTACCGAATCCAGGACTACCGGCACCCCTACAAGCCTCCCTTCCAGAGCTTGCAGCATATTTTCGGCACCGACGACCTCGGTCGAGACGAGTTTGCCCGGTTACTTCGCGGTGCCCGGGTCTCGATCATGGTCGGTGTGCTGGCCGTCGTCGGCTACCTCCTCATCGGGGGAACGTTGGGCGCGCTGGCCGGCTACTACGGCGGCTGGCTGGACAACGCGTTGATGCGCTTCACCGACATCATCATCTCGGCACCCTTCCTGCTGGTCGTCATCGCGGTCACGGCGGCGACGGGCGGCGTCCGGCTGACCACGGTCATCATCGTCATCGCGGCCACGGGGTGGTATGAGATTGGCCGATTAATGCGCGCCCAGTTTCTGGTGCTTCGAGAACAGGAGTTCGTCCAGGCGGCTCGCGCACTGGGGGCTTCGAATACACGGATCATCCTCCGCCACATTCTGCCCAACGCGCTGGCCCCGATCATCGTTTCCGCGACCCTTGGAGTATCGGGCATCATCCTGCTGGAGGCCGCCCTGGGCTTTCTCGGGTACAGCATTCCGCCCCCCGAGCCGAGCTGGGGCAACATGTTGCAAGAGTTCGAGCAATACCTGCTCGACGACAAGACGTATCTCGTCTTTTTCCCGGCCACCGCGCTGGTCATCACCGCGCTCTGCATCAACCTCGTCGGGGACGGAATCCGGGACGCGCTTGATCCACGGCAGCGGTGACGGACCTCCTCCGGATTGAGGACCTTCACACTCAATTTCACGTTCACGGCGGCACGGTCAAGGCGGTCGACGGCGTCAACCTGACCATCCCCGCCAAAGCGACTGTCGGCCTCGTGGGGGAATCCGGCTCGGGGAAGAGTATCACCGCGCTGTCGATCATGCGCTTGCTCGAGAAGAACGGCCGCATCACTGGCGGCCATGTCTGGTTTCGTGACCAGGACCTCGTGGCACTGACCGACCAGGAGATGCAGGAAGTTCGCGGCAATGACATCTCCATGATCTTCCAGGAGCCGATGACGGCCCTGAACCCGGTGTACACCTGCGGCGACCAGATCGCCGAAGCCGTTCAGCTTCACGGGAAAGTTGACGCGAAGGCGGCCTTCGATCGTGCCATCGAAGTCCTCCGTCTGGTCGGGATCTCCGATCCCAAACGTCGAGCGAAGCAATATCCGCACGAGCTCTCCGGCGGCATGCGTCAGCGGGTGATGATTGCCATGGCGCTGTCGACCAACCCCGAGCTCTTGATCGCCGACGAGCCCACCACTGCTCTGGACGTGACGATCCAGGCCCAGATCCTGACCCTGATGCGCAACCTCAAGGGCGAGTTTGGATCGGCGATCTTGCTGATCACGCACGACCTCGGGGTCGTCGCGGAAATGTGCGACAGCGTCGCCGTCATGTACGCGGGGCAGATCGTCGAGCAGGCGTCGACCGTCGAATTGTTCACCAATCCCAAGCATCCCTATACCCAGGGTCTGCTTGCCTCCATTCCGCGGTTGGGGCACAAGCAGGACAGGCTTCACGTCATCACCGGCAGCGTCCCAAACCCACTGGCACTGCCACCTGGCTGCGCCTTTCGGCCTCGTTGTCCGATCAAGGCGCCGCGTAGCGAAAGTGCCGTTCCGCCATTGAAAGCCGTCGGTGACGGACATCTCGTCGCGTGCTGGCAGTACGAATGATCGGGGGTCAACAGCGTCCCACGGTGGTTCAGCCCAACGGCGCTCTACTCAGCGTGCACAACCTCGTGAAGTACTTTCCGATCAAGGGTGGGCTGCTGCAGACCACCGTGGCGAACGTCAAAGCCGTTGATGACGTGAGCTTCGAGATCAAGCAGGGCGAAACACTGGGGTTGATCGGCGAGTCCGGCTCGGGGAAATCCACCGTCGCTCGCACCATCCTGCGGCTGATCCCGCCCACTTCTGGCGAGGCGTTTCTCGAAGGTCGGAGCATCTTCAAGGCGAACAAGAAACAGCTGAACGACATCCGGCGGGAAGTGCAGATCATCTTCCAGGACCCGTACGGCTCGTTGAACCCGCGGATGTCGGTGGGGGAGATCGTCGGCGAGGGCCTTCTGGTCCACGGTGTTGGGTCGGCCCACGACCGCGAGCGGATCGTGAGTGAGCTGCTCGAGGTGGTCGGGTTGCGCGGACAGTACCGCGGCCGGTTCCCGCACGAGTTCAGCGGCGGCCAGCGGCAGCGCATTGGCATCGCTCGAGCCCTGGCCCTTCGACCAAAGCTGATCATCGCCGACGAGCCGGTCTCCGCGTTGGACGTGTCGATCCAATCGCAGATCCTCAACCTGCTGGAGGACCTGCAGAACGAGTTCAACCTCACCTATCTCTTCGTCGCGCACAACATGGCGGTGGTCGAGCAGGTGAGCGATCGGATCGCCGTGATGTATCTCGGCAAGATCGTGGAGATCGCACCGGCGGAGCAGCTTCTGGCAAGTCCCCGGCACCCTTATACCAAGGCACTGATCTCGGTCATCCCGATTCCCGACCCGACGATCAGGCGGGAGCAGACCGTGCTCAAAGGGGAAATTCCCAGCCCGACCAATCCGCCGTCGGGATGTCATTTCCGCACTCGCTGCCCGATCGCGACGGACTACTGCGCCGAGGTGGAACCGCCGCTGCGCGAGGTCAGCAAGGGCCAGTTCGCCGCCTGTCACTACGCCTGACCGGATCCACCACGCGAACGGGCCGTGACCCGGGCGAGCCAGTCGCCCATGATCGCGCGCCTTCGCAGGGTGCGGCCGGTGTCGAACCAGCTGCCCAGGAGAACGAGCGCGAGCGCCACTGCGGCGAGGATGACATCGAGCCGGCCGCGATCCGGTGGTGTCGTGTCGTAATGAGCCCAGTAGGCGAACTCGCTGTCGTTGACGGCGGCGACCCCGATGAACGCGACCGCGAGGGTGGCGGCAGCCAGCCAGAGGCGCCCACGGCCCGCGAAGCCGAGCCGGACCAACCCCATCCCGGGTACCATCGCGAGCCGCCAGACGGCTCCGGCCTTCGCGCGCTCGGGCTCGCGCGCCGCGCGCGACGCGAAGGCATCGACGGCGACCACCCAGCCGATCAGCCCGGCGTACCAACCGGTGGAGATCAGGTCGACGGGCATGAAGGTGAAGTGGAGCGTGCTGAAGCCGGGCGTGCGGAGCAGCCAGCCGGCCCATAGGACCCAAGCCAGCAGGGCCACCCCGCCGGCGGCGAGCGCGAGTCCGTGATACGGTCGCGCGGAGCGCATCACCGACAGCACGAGGCAGATGGCAACCACCCAGGCGAAGGGATTGGCCCAGCCAAAGACGCGGGGGAGGTGCCCGACCGCGACCTCGATCGTCCAGGGGGTGAGGAGGCTGAGCGCGGCCAGCCCGACGATCATGATGTCGCGGCTGGAACGTCCCGAGAGCCGGAACGCGATGGCGCCGACTCGCTGTAACCCGGACGCGAGGGCGAAGGCCAGTGCCAGGCCAGCGCAAAACACGGCGACGATGAGCAGCACCTCCGAACCCGGATTGCCCCGTGTGAGCGCATAGGCGAGGCCAAAAGGCGCCGCGACCAGCAGCATGCCGATTACGAGGTTGCGGACAGAGTTCGCGTTGTCTTGCATCGCCTTCCTCGAGTGTACGTTCCGGATAAAATCGCGCGGTGTTGCGCGGTAAGCTATGGCGCCATCCCGATTTCCTCAAGCTCTGGGCCGGCGAAAGCGTCAGCGTGTTCGGAAGCCAGGTCACGGTGCTCGCGGTCCCCACCGTCGCGATCCTCATCCTCCATGCCGGCCCCTTCCAGGTTGGGATCCTCTCGGCGCTCGAGTTTCTCGCCTTCCCGACACTGGGATTGGTAGCAGGCGTCTATGCCGATCGGCTGCGGAGACGTCCGATCATGATCATCTGCGACATTGGTCGCGCGCTGGCGTTGGGATCGATTCCCGTGGCGTTCCTGCTGAACCTGCTGACGCTCGAGCAACTCTATTTCGTCGCCCTGCTCACGGGCATCTTCACGGTCTTCTTCGATGTCTGCTATCAGTCATACCTGCCGGCGCTGGTGGACCGCCCGAATTTGATCGAAGGCAACACCAAGCTGGAGATCACACGATCGACGGCGCAGGTGGCGGGGCCGGCAGTGGCGGGATTTCTCATCCAGTTGATCGGTGGCGCGAAGGCGGTCGCGGTCGATGCGGTCTCGTTTTTCCTCTCGGCGCTCGCGCTCGCCTCGATCACGAAGCCGGAACCCGAACCCCGGCCGAGCACCGCGTCAGGGGCCTCCGGCTTCATTCCCGAGATGCGGGAAGGGATCGACGTGGTCTTTCGAAATCCGATCCTCTGGCGGATTGCGGCCTGCACGGCAACCACCAACCTCGGGTCGAACATGGTCTTCGGCGCCGTCTTCCTGGTGTTCGCCTATCGCCAGCTCCACCTCTCGGCGGGCGTCGTCGGCGTCGTCTTCGCGTTGAGCAGCGTTGGAGCCCTGGCTGGCGCCTTCCTCGCCGGCTGGGTCGCGCGCAGGCTTGGGATTGGGCCAACCCTCGGCGTCATGGTCATCGTGGGCGGCCTCGCGCTGCTGGCGACCCCCCTCGCGCTCGTCGGCGTCCCCGCGGTCATCCTCGCGACCACCGGCTTCATCGAAGGCCTGACCATTCCGATCTACAACATCAACCAGGTGA
>VBFF01000091.1 GCA_005889285.1 Chloroflexota bacterium | reverse complement strand
GGCCCCCAGGTAGGCGTCGAGCACGGCGGGATTCTCGCGCACCGCAGCGGGGCTCCCGGCCGCGATGACGCGTCCCTGGTGCAAGACCACGACCTGATGGCAGAGATTCATCACGAAGTTCATGTTGTGTTCGACCAGGAGAAAGGTGACGCCCTGTCCGTTGAGCTGCCTGATGTGTTGCGCGATCCGCTCCAGGAGCGCGGGGTTGACCCCACCGGCGGGCTCGTCGAGCAGGACCAGCTCCGGACGCGCCATCATCACAGCCGCCAGTTCGAGAAGTTTGCGCTGGCCGTACGACAGAGCGCCGCCCAGCGTGCCGGCGACCCGGCTGATATCCATGAACTCCAGCATCTCCATCGCGCGCGCCTTTTCGTGTCCCCATTGCCCGTGCGAGAGCAGCGCGCGCAGCCCGGCGCGCCGTACCGGGACCAGCATGTTCTCGAGCGCGGTCAACCGCGGAAAGATGTGGGCCAACTGGAAGGTCCGCCCAATGCCCAGGCCGTAGATCCGATCGGGGCCCAGGTCGGCGATCGATCGAGACTTGAATCGAACGTCGCCGCCGTCTCTGGGCAGAAAGCCCGTCACCAGGTTGAACACCGTCGTTTTCCCCGAACCATTTGGACCGATCAGTCCGGTGACGCTCCCAGCGGGTACCGACAGCGAGCAGGAGTCGACCGCCACCACGCCGCCGAAGCGCTTCGAGAGATTCGAGATTTCCAGCAGGCTCATGGCGACGCGGCCTTGATGGCATTGCCAGCCCCGCGCGCGGGTGGCGTCGGCCCCGCGGCGCTTCCGCTCCTACGACGATGCCAGAGGTCGACGACAGAAGGGACGATGCCTCGCGGCATCAGCAGGATGACGACCAGGAAGATAGCCGAGTAGAGAACGAGGTAGAGGCGGCTCGCCCCGAAGTGGTAGGCGAACTGCAGCTGCGCCGGCTCGAGGAGAAGGGCGCCGAGCACCGGGCCGCTGAGCGTACCCAGCCCGCCGAGAAACACCATCAGGACCATCGAGATCCCGATCAGGGGGTCGATGACGAACTGCGGATAGATGAACGTCACGTAGTAGCCGTACACCGCTCCGATCATCCCCACCAGCGCGGCGCTGATCATGAACGCCGTCAACTTGAAGGCGCGCGTCGGAACGCCCACCGCCAGCGCTTTGTCCTCGTCGTCGCGAATCGCCAGCAGGCCGAGCCCGAACTTGGAGCGGCGGATCCACCAGGAGACGACGAGCGCGAGGACAGCCAACGCCAGCATCGCGTAGTAGTACGGGGTGTTGAAGAAGTCGCCGCCCCAATCGTGTGGGTACGGCAGACTCAGGCCGGCGCCACCTCCGGTCACCTTGACGAGGTTCTCGGCGAGCAACTGCAGCATGAACATGAAGGCGATGGTGACGATGACGAAGGTGGCAGCCCGGGTACGCAGCGCCACCCAGCCGATCCCGACCGCAAGCAGCGCGGCGAATACGCCCGCCAGCGGAACCAGGAAAAAGGGACCGTATCCGGGCGCCATGCCGAGATGGTTGAGCAGCAGGCCAAAGGAGTAGGCGCCAAAGCCGAAGAAGGCGGCGTGCCCCAGTGAGATGTAGCCGGTGTAGCCTCCCATGATGTTCCAGGCGGTCGCCAGGCCGATATACATCATGGTGAACACGGCGACGTTCGTCGTAGCGGGGTCCGGCGCGATGACCGGTACGAGCAGGGCAACCACCCCGAGCATAGCCAGGCCGAGCGCCTTGAGCCCGACGGTTCGGCTCAAATCCGCTCCCGGACGCGCACACCGTAGAGGCCCTGCGGCCGCACGATCAGCACCCCGACGAGAATCACGAAAAACACGAAGCTCGCCCAGACCGGGGAGATCAGGACGGCGGCCACTTCCGTCGTGACCAGCATCATCAGGGCAGCGATTACGGCGCCTCGCAGGCTGCCGAGTCCCCCCAGCACGATGATGGTCAGCAGGCGCGAGATCAAATCGTAGTGGCTGCCCGGGTTGAAGGCGTTCGTGATGCCGAACACCACTCCGCCCGCGGCGGCCGTCGCCATCCCGACGCCGAAGGCCAGCGCGGACACGCGGTCGACGTCGACGCCGATTAGTTGCGCCGCCGTGCGGTTGAGCATGGTCGCCCGAACGGCGCCACCGAATGGCGTTCGATACAGGATCAGGAAGAGCAGGCCAAGGACAACGAGGGCAAGGACGAAACCGAAGACGTAGACCCATGTGATGTAAAAACCGAACACTGGGAAGCTGGCCGTCTCATACCAGCCTCGCAACTCGACATAGTTCGTCGTAAAGAGATAGCCGAGCGCGCCCTCGATGCCCAGGGCGAGGGCATAGGTGACCAGCACGGACAACGCCTCCCGATCCATCTTCAGTGGACGGATGAAGACGAACTGGATCACGACCCCAAGGGCAAACATCGCCGGCACAGTCACCAGCAGGGTGAGGAACGGGTCGATATGAAGCGAGCGGAACAATGCAAAGCTGAGGTAGGCACCGAGGATGACCAGCGCGCCGTGGCCCACGTTGATGATCCGCATGACCCCAAAGATGAGCGTGAGACCGGAGGCCATCAGGGCGTAGACACCGCCCGTCAAGACGCCAAGTACTACCGCCTCCAGGACCAGTTGCATTACGAGGATGCCGTCGCGGGTCGGGGGCGGCGTTCGATGCTCACCGTCCCCGACCTAGGTGTTTAGGGCCAGTTCGGCTTGGGATATTCCGGCTTGGCGACGGCGATGTTGGTCGGATAAACGGGCACGGTCTGGCCATGCTGCCATTGCACCAGGAACGATTGACCGTTCGGCCTTCCGACCGAGTCGAAGGCGATCGGTCCCTGGATGGTCTGGAAGGTGCCGCTGTGCAGCGCATCGATCAACTTCTTGTTGTCGATGCTGTTGGCTTTGGTCGCGGCCTGGTCGACCACCTCGCCAACGCTGTAGGCCTCGGCCGCATCGGCGCTGATGTCGCCGGCGGCGCCACCGTACTTGGCGATGAATTCGCGGACGAATTTGTCGTTGTCTGTCGCCTTTGCGCTGGACCACCAGCCGGAGGGGACGAGGATGCCCTCGGTATTGGCGGCGCCAACCTTGTCCGCGAAGTCCTTGCCCTGATCCGGGCCGGTGGTTTCAACGATCGATTTCGGGTTGTAGTGCTGCCGCTGGAACGCCTTGACGAAGGCGACACCATCCGGTTCCTGGGTGCCAAGGACCACGACATCGGCCTTGGAGTTGACGACTTGCTGTGCCAGCGTGTCCCAGGTCGGCGTCTCCGCGGGGTACACCTTGTAGGACGCGGTCGTGACGCCACCGGCTTCGAGCAAGCCCTTCGCCTTGTCGACCTGCGGCTGGGTGAAGGGATCGTCCTGGGTCGCGTAGGCGGCCGTCTTGGGTCGATCGGCGCTTGGCAAGGAGAGCAGCCACTTCGTGTAGCTGACCAGGTTGTCCTCGACCGCCGCCGGCTGGACGAAGAAGATGGAATGGAGTCCGAGCTTGAAGACCGCCGGTCCGCCGCCCGCCGGCTCTGGGAACGCGTAGCCGTAGCGGTCGGTGACGGCCGAGGCGGGGATGGTCAGCAGCGAGCTGAACGGCCCAAAGACGAGGGCGACCTTGTCCTGGGTGATCAAGGCTTGATAGTTGGTGACGACCTGCTGGGTGCTGCTGGCGTCGTCGACATACTTCATGGTCACCTTGTGACCGAGCAGGCCACCCTTCGCATTGACGTCCTGTGCCCACAGGTCGTATCCCTGCTGCAGGGCCTTTCCGTCGCCGGAGAAGTCGCCGCTGAGCGAGACCGAGACCCCGATCGTGATGGGCGTCGACGCCGGGGGCGACCCGCTGGTGCCTCCGCTGGTTCCACACGCCGAAAGAACCAGGGCGAACCCTGCCGCGATCATCGACACGGGCTTGCGCATGCTCCCTCCCTTCCTGCCGACACGACTCGTGTTGTCTGGGTTCGTGCGTTTGTTCCTTGCATTGAACAAACGATTGTTCTATCTTAGGCAGGGGCCAAAGGATTGTCAATGAGGGCGCGACCATGCCGGTGACGTTGAAGCAGCTGGCCGCGCGCGCCCATGTCCATCCCTCCACCATCTCGCGGGTCGCCAACCACGACCCTGGCCAGCGCATCGCCCCGGTCACCCGGCAGCGGATCGAGGAACTGCTCCGCGAAACGGAATACCGCCCGAACGGCGTGGCCCGAGGTCTCAAGCTACGCCAGACCCTGGTGCTCGCGGTCGTCATCCCCGACATTACCAATCCCTTCTTCGCCGCGCTCTTCCGCGGCGTCGAGGATGGCGCCTCACCCCACGGCTATAACGTGTTGCTCTGCAATACGGACGGCAGCCCCGAGCGGCAGCGCTCACACCTTCAGAGCCTCCACGCTCGGCAGGTGGACGGCGTCATCCTGGCCAGTAGCTTCCTCAAAGATCCAGCCGTACGCTGGCTCCGGCAGCAGCGCATTCCCTACGTCCTCGTCAACCGTTACAGCGACCAGGCTCACGACCCGTTCGTCGGATCCGATGACGTGGTCGGCGCTCGCCTCGCGACCGCTCATCTCGCCGCCCTCGGCCACGAGCGCATCGGTCACCTCGCGGGTAAGGCCACGGTCAGCACCGGGGTGCTCCGCCGGCGCGGATACCTGGCCGCGCTCAGCGAGCGCGGGCTCAGCACCGATCCGCGCCTCGTCATCGAATCGGGCTACACGGAGGAGGGCGGCGCGCGCGCGGCCCAGCAGCTCCTCTCACTCGATGATCGCCCGACGGCGATCTTCGCCGTCACCGACATGACGGCGGTTGGCGCGTTCGGCGCGGCCCGGCGGATGGGCTTGCGAATCCCGCAGGACGTGGCCATCGTCGGCTACAACGACATCCCCCTGGCGAGCCGGATGGTGCCGGCGCTCACGACCGTCCACGTTCCGATTCACGATTTCGGGTCGGCGGCGGCGAGGCTGCTGCTGGAGCAGGTCGAGACCGGCGAACCGAGCCGCCGACGCGTGATCTTCAACCCCGAACTGATCGTGCGGGGATCGACAGCTGCCGGCGCGGGCGATGAGCCCCGGCTCCCGACCATCGGTGCGAAACTTCGATGACCACCGCGAAACCGCAGCCCCTGACACTCGGCTGGATCGGCACCGGACGGATGGGATCGGTGCTCGCGGCGCGCCTGCTGGAGCAGGGCTGTGACCTGACGGTCTACAACCGCACCCGCAGCAAGGCTGAGCCGCTGGCGAAGCGGGGCGCGCGCATCGTCGATCGGCCGGCGGATCTGGGCGATCGCGACATCGTCATCACCTCCGTCGCCGGATCCGAAGACTTCGCCGAGGTGATGACCGGCGGGCAGGGCTTGCTGGCGAACGGCCAACGGGTCCCCTCGCTGGTGATCGACACCTCGACGGTGTCGATGGACGTTTCCCAGGCGATCCGCGAGAAGGCGGCGGCGCTGGGTTCGGCGCTGCTTGCGGCGCCGGTGAGCGGCAACCCGAAGGTGGCGCGCGCCGGCAAGCTGAGCCTGGCGGTGTCGGGACCGCGTCCGGCCTTCGAGCAGGCACTGCCCTACTTGGAGATGCTCGGCCGAACGGTGACCTACGTCGGCGAGGGCGAGGCGGCTCGCCTGGTCAAGATCTGCCACAACCTCATCCTGGGCGTGGTCACACAGATCCTCGCCGAGACCACGGTCCTCGCGGAGCGCGGCGGCATCGCGCGCTCGGACTACCTCGAGTTCATCAACGGCAGCGTGATGGGCTCGACGTTCAGCCGCTACAAGACGCCGGCGCTGGTCAACCTCGACTTCACGCCGACCTTCACGGGCCACTTGCTGCGAAAGGACTTCGAGCTGGGGCTGGATGCCGCGCGCGGGCTCAACGTGCCGCTGCCGGTGGCGGCCCTGACTCACCAGATCGTCGTCAGCCTGATCGGAAACGGTCTCGGAGACGTCGATTTCGCGGCGCTCCTCGAACTCGAGGCGCGCGCTGCCCAGCTCGAGCTCGAGCCCGAAGGGCGCCAGGTGTCGGACGGCCTTGAAGCGGGTTAGCGACCACGCATCGGGAGCCACACCCCGCCTCCACCCAGAGCGGAGCGGCGCTACAGATAGCCGCTCTGCGCCGGCATCCGTATCGCCGCCCCCTTCGCCGCCGTGGAACGCGGGGAGAGCGTCGAGCGACCCCCTCGCTGAGCGCCATGCTAGCCGTCGAGCTTTGATCTGTCAAACGTTTGGCGAGGACAAACCGCACCGCCGCCAAACGTTTGGCGGGGACCGGCGGTTTCGCGGGCGGGTGGCGGTCCGCAACGGCTCACCCAGAGCGCTTTACAACCGGTTAACGTTGGACAAGGCGTCGAACGCCTGGGGCATGGAAGGGACGGATAGCGAAGTGGGGGGCCGGGTCACGCACCGGGGACGGACCATCGTGACCCTGGAAGACGTGGCGCGCGCGGCCGGCGTCCATTATTCGACGGTGTCGCGCGCACTGGACCCGACCACCGTACGTCGGGTGAGCGTCGATACTCGAAAACACATCCAGGCGGTCGCGAAGAAAATGGGTTACCAGCGGGACATGGTAGCCACCGGCCTGAAGCGCGGTCGCACCCAGACCGTCGCCGCGGTTGTCGCCGACCTCGGGAACCCGTCGATCGCCCCAGTGCTGCGCGGGATCGCGAGCCGGCTCGAACCGGCGGGATTCATGCCGCTTTTCGCCGAGACGCAGGATGATTCCTCGCGCCTCGAGCGGATACTCAACCACCTGCTGAGCCGCCGGGTCGACGCCATCATCCTCACAGCCGGCCGCGTCGGAGACGTCCGCATTCTCCGCCGGTTCAGTGGGCACGGGATCCCCATGGTACTTGCGCTCCAGAACGTGCCCGGCATCCGCCTGCCCTCCTGCACCAACGACGACCTGCTTGGCGGTAGGCTGGCCGCGCAACACCTTCTCGCCCTCGGGCATCGGCGGGTGGCGCAGCTCCGGGGCCCGGCCGACGTTCTTTCCTTATCCCAACGCGCCCAGGGGTTCAGTAAGGCGATCGCGGCGGCGGGGGCTACCGAGGTCATCGTCCGCTCAACTGCACCGCTGGGGAACGCCGACGACGGGCGCCGCCTGATGCGTCTGCTGCTCACTAGCAAACGCGTGCGACCGACCGGCATCTTCGCCCACCACGATCTCATGGCACTCGGCGCGATGACCGTGGCGGACGAGCGCGGCATGAGCTGTCCCCGGGACGTATCGATCATCGGCTATCACGACATACTCAATCTCGAGCGTTTGGTCCCGGCGCTGACCACCATCCGCCAACCGCTCGAGGAAGCTGGGCGCGCGGCCTCCGACATGGTTCTGGACTTGCTCAACTCATCGACCCGGCAGCCCCCGTCACGCCGCCTCGCTCCCACCCTGGTGGTGCGCCAGTCGACCGGACCCCCGCCCGAGGTTCGTAAGCCTTGAGCCCGGTGGCACGAACCAAATCGGAGTTCACCGTTACCTCTGTCCCTTCACCCGGACGGATGAGCGTGGACTGGGAGGAACGAGTCGATTTTCGCCGTCTCCACGAGTACCGGCTGGGGCGCGCGCGCCAGGCGATCGCGAATGCCGGCCTGGGTGCCGTGCTGGTCTTCGACATGAACAACATCCGCTACATCACCAGCACCACGATCGGGGAGTGGGCCCGGGACAAGGTGGCACGGTTCGCCCTCCTCACCCCCGGCGGCGACCCGATCCTCTGGGACTTCGGCTCGGCGGCGAAGGCCCATCGCTTGCACGCGCCCTGGCTGCGGCCGGAGAACTCGCGGGCGGGGATGACCGGGTTACGTGGATCGGTCGCCCCGGAGGCCGGACTGTCGGACGACGTCGCGAACACCGTCAAGGATCTGATGCGCGAGCACGGCGTCGCCGGCGAGCCACTCGGCGTCGACATCGCCGAGATGCCGATGATCTTCGCACTGCAAAAGTGCGGCATCACGGTCGTCGATGGGCAGCAAGCCATGCTCGATGCGCGACAGATCAAGTCCCAGGACGAAATCACGCTGCTCAGCATGTCGGCTGCCCTGGTCGACGGCGTCTATCAGACTATCTACGAGGTGCTGAAGCCGGGCATCCGGGAGAACGAGATCGTGGCGATCGCCAACAAGCAGCTCTACGACATGGGCTCCGACGATGTCGAGGCGATCAACGCCGTCTCCGGCGAGCGCTGCAGCCCGCACCCACATGTCTTTTCCGATCGCCTCATCCGGCCTGGCGACCAGGCCTTCTTCGACATCATCCAGGCCTACAACGGCTATCGCACCTGCTACTACCGGACCTTCAATGTCGGCCGGGCAACGCAGAGCCAGCGAGACGCCTACAGGCAGGCGCGAGAATGGATCGATGTCGGAATCGATATGGTCAAGCCCGGAGTGACCACCGACCTGATCGCAAAGGCCTGGCCGAAAGCGCAGGATTTCGGCTTCGAGAGTGAGATGGAAGCCTTCGGCCTGCAGTTCGGGCACGGCCTGGGCCTGGCCCTCCACGAGCGACCGATCATCAGCCGCCTCAACTCGCTCGATCACCCCGTCGAGCTGAAGGAGGGGATGGTCTTTGCGCTCGAGACCTACTGTCCTGCATCAGACGGCCACTCGGCCGCCCGTATCGAGGAGGAGATCGTGGTGACGGCGACGGGGCACGAGGTGATCACCCTCTTTCCCGCCGAGCAACTGGTCATCGCGAACGCCTATTGAGCACCCAGGTACAAAAGCCCCAGGCCGCTGACGTCGACCGCCCGACGCGGTTGCGGCTCTATCAACTGATGGTCGAGCTGCGCGATTTCGAGCAGCGCGCCTACGAGTTGTTCCTCGAGAACCTGGTACGCGGCACCAGCCACCTCGCGCTCGGTCAGGAGGCGATCTCCGCGGGCTACGCCGTGGCGATGCGCGCCGATGACTACACCTTCTGTACCTATCGCGGCCATGGCCACACACTCGCTCGCGGCGCGTCGATGGCGGCCGCCATGGCCGAATTGCTTGGTCGCGGCAACGGCATGCTCCATGGCAAGGGCGGATCGATGCACCTGACGGATGTCAAGCATGGCGCGATGGGCTCCTATGCGATCGTCGGAGCCCATCTGCCGATCGCCGCAGGGGCTGCCTGGTCGGCACAGGTTCGCAAGTCCGGACAGGTCTCGGTCTGTTTCTTCGGGGACGGGACCACCAACATCGGCGCCTTCCACGAGGCGCTCAACCTGGCTGTCATCTGGAAACTGCCGGTGGTCTTCGTCTGCGAGAACAACCAGTACATGGAGTACACGCCGATTCGATCGGTAACCGCCGTCGAGCATCCAGCCGCCGACCGCGCGGCCGCCTACGGGCTGCAGCCGATCCTCATCGATGGCAACGACGCGGATGTGATGTATGAGGCGGCGCGGCACACGATCGGCAAGGCTCGCGAGGGTGGTGGCCCATCATTGGTCGAGGCGCTCACCTACCGGCACGGCGGTCACTCGCGCGCCGACCCCGCCAAGTATCGGCCGGATGCCGAAGTGCGCGAATGGCTCGACCGTGACCCGGTGAAGCGCTATCGCGAACGGCTGCTCGCCGCCGGCATCGGCGAGGCCGAGGTCAACGAGATCGATACCCGCGCCCAGCAGAAGGTGGATGCGGCGACCGAGGAGGCGCGCAAAGGCGCCCCGGCACGAGTGGACGAGATCGAGCGCCAGGTGTGGAGCGATGGAGGTGCCGCGTGGCGGAACTGAGCTTCCGCGAAGCGATCGCCGCGGCTATCGCCCAGGAGATGGCGCGCGATCCAATGGTCTACTTCATCGGCGAGGACGTGGGCGCCGCGGGCGGGGTCTTCAAGGCCACCGTCGGGCTCTTCGAACGGTTCGGCCCCGAGCGTGTGCGGGATACGCCGATCTCGGAGCAGGCGATCATTGGCGCCGCGATGGGGGCGGCGATGACCGGACTTCGACCGGTGGCCGAGATCATGTTCTCGGACTTTCTCGCGACCTGCTGGGACATGGTGGCAAACCAGGTGGCCAAGACGCGCTACATGACGGATGGCCAGGTTTCTCTCCCGCTCGTGATCCGCACTGCGAACGGCGGCGGCACGCGGTTCGGCGCCCAGCACTCGCAGAGCCTCGAGAACTGGGGCATGTCCGTCCCCGGCTTGAAGGTCGTGGCACCTTCCACGCCGGCCGACGCCATGGGCTTGCTGGCCGCGGCCATCCGCGACCCTGACCCAGTGCTGTTCTTCGAACAAAAGTCCCTCTACGGCGTCAAAGGCGAGGTGCCCGAGGGCGAGCATGTCGACCGGCTCGGTTCGGCGAAGGTGCTTCGGAGCGGCAAAGATTGCACCATCGTGGCGCTGGCGGCGATGGTGCCCCGAGCGTTGCGGGCCGCGGAAAAACTCGAAGACCTGGACATCGACGCCACCGTAGTTGACGTCCGCAGCCTGGTGCCGCTCGATACCCGGACGATCCTCGGGGAAATCGTCAAGACCGGTCGGCTCTTCACGGTGGAGGAAAACCCGCGACTCTGCGGTTGGGGGGCCGAAATCGCCTCGATCGCCGCCGACGAGTGCTTCGACGACCTGGATGGGCCGATCGTCCGCATCACGACGCCGCACGTGCCGCTGCCCGCGGCCGACGTGCTCGAGGACGTCGCAATGCCATCGGTCGAACGGATCATCGAGACCGTGCGAAAATCAATGCGATGACCCCTGTCA
>VBFF01000085.1 GCA_005889285.1 Chloroflexota bacterium | reverse complement strand
TTTTGACAGTCCTCGAGGCGAGGAAGGAACGGGAAAAAGGGAGGGTCTATGAGTGACCTTTTTGTAGGCAAGCTCCGCGCGGTGCGGCCGCTGGCAGTGTTAGGAACGATCGGCGTCCTGGTCGCCGCCTGCGGTGGCACATCCACGGCAGGCACGGGTCTCGCGGCTGACCAGACGCTACGGTTCCCCAGCGACAGTGCGATCGGCACGCTCGACCCGGCTCAGATCAACGCCGAAACCGACGTCGAGATCTATCAGAACCTCTTCGACGGGCTCTTGAAGTTCGACGACAAGCTGAACGTCGTTCCCGACATCGCAACCAAGCTGCCGGACATCTCGTCCGATGGCTTGACCTACACCTTCAAGCTCAACCCCAACGCGAAGTTCTGGAATGGCCACGCGGTCAAAGCCTCGGACTTCATCTATTCCTTCAGCCGGTCGGCGGCCGAAGGGCAGGACGCGTATGGCGGTAACTTCGACCACGTCGTCGGCTATGACGTCGTCTCGAAAACGAAAGACTGGGCCCACAACCAGAAGATGTTGAGCGGCATGAGCGCCCCCGATGACCACACGCTCGTCATCAAGCTGATCTCACCGTGGGGCGTCTTCAACACCGAGCTGTCGCTTGCGTCGGCGGCCCAGGTGGTCGACGCGACCGTGGTCAACACGGACGACGCCAACTGGTGGTCCAGCCCCGCGACGGCCGTTGGAACCGGTCCCTACAAGATGGTTTCCTACACGCCCAAGCAGTCCATTGCGTTCGACGCGGTTCCCAACTGGTGGGGCAGCCCGCAGCCAACCGTCCAGCACGTGAAGATGGACTTCATCGGCGATATGGCCCAGGGGGTTTCCAAGTACGGGCAGGGCGGCTACGACCTGGTCGGCTACGGCGGCATGGGTAGCGACATCTCGCCGGACGACATCCTGCGCATCCAGAAGGACCCCACCCTTTCCAAGCAGCTGAAGTTCGTCAACAAGGTTCGGACGATCTGGGTGCAATACGGCTTCGGGCGGGCGGACAGCGTCTTCAAGGGCGACCTCGCGAGTGGTCCCGCGCATGACCTGCGCATGGCGTTCTCGCTTGCGATCGACCGCGCCCAGCTGGTCCAGGTCGCGTGCGCCGGCGGCATCACCTGCTCAGCGGCGGACGGCGGCCTGATCACGAAGGGCCTCAAGGGGTATGCCGGTGATGGCAGCGACCCGCTGGCGAAGTTCGACGCCACCCAGGCCAAGACGCTGCTCAAGAGCGGCGACCCGACTGGCACGAAGACCAAGAACCTGACCTACTACTACGATCCGAACAAGGCGATCTACAAGGCGACGGCGGAGAACATCCAGTCGCAATGGAAAGCAAACCTGGGCCTCACCGTCAACATCCAGCCGATCGACCACGCCACCTTCATCAAGAACTACACGCACCATCAGTACAACCTCTTCCGTGAAGGCTGGCAGGCCGACTACGATCACCCCCAGGACTGGTTCGACAACCTGTTCATCAAGGGTGGTGGGAGTAATGGTGGCGAGTTCACCGATCCCATGGTCGAGTCCCTGGTCGCGAAGGCGGATGCCGAGCCAGATATCAACAAGGCGATTCCTGACTACATTTCGGCGAACAAGCAGATGATGGCCGATGCGGCGTATGCGCCGCTCGTCTACTTCAAGGGCGAATTCCTCTTCAAGCCCTATCTGCAAGGCGCCGGTTCGAACAACTTCAACGACTTCTACTGGAACGAGATGAAGATCGGGTCCCACTAGTCGAGGAAGGGTTACGGGGGCGCTTCTTAACGAAGCGCCCCCGTTTTCTTTAATCTGAGTTCCCCATGTTCACCCGGGGCGCGCTACTTTACATCGGGCAGCGGCTGGTCCTGATCGTCTTCACGGCCGTCGCCGTCTCCTCGATCGTCTTCCTCGGCGTCCACCGCCTCCCGGGCGACGCGCTGCTCAACGAGCGGCGCCCGGACCCGGCCGCCGAGGCCGCGCTCCTGCACTACTACCATCTCGACCTTCCCCTGCCGGAACAGTACGTTCGCTACGTCACCGGCCTCCTGCACGGCGACCTTGGCGAGTCGTACGTCAACCGGGGCGTGCAGATTACGCCGCTGCTGTTGCGTGAGGCACGCGTCAGCGCCGAAGTCGGCGCCGCAGCGCTCGTCTTCACCATCGGTCTCGGCGTGCTGCTGGGCGTGATCGCGGCGGTCCGGCAGAACACCTGGGTCGACTACCTCGCCACCACCACTTCGATCATCGGCTACAGCATGCCCAACTTCGTCATCGCCTCGCTGCTCTTCCTGCTCTTTGGCGTCGCGCTCTACAACTGGACCGGCGGCGCCCTCTTTTACAACTCCGGGTGGACGGGCAGCTATGGCACCCTGGACCAGATCCTTGTTCCAGGCTTCGCGCTGGGGTTCCCCTACGCGAGCATCGTCGCCCGGCTGACCCGGGCCAGCATGCTCGAGGTCATCCGCCAGGATTACGTTCGCACCGCACGGGCGAAGGGCCTGACCAGCCGGGTCGTCATCGTCCGGCACGCGTTGCGCAATGCCTTGATCCCGGTGGTCACCATCCTCGGGCCGCTGGTGATCGGCATCGTCACCGGGAGCGTCGTGATCGAGAACATCTTCGGCATCCCCGGACTGGGAAAGGAGTTCGCCGCCAGCATCCTGAATCGCGACTACAACATCGTGATCGGGCTGTTCACCTTCTACGCCATCATCATCGCGCTGGCGAACCTCCTCGTCGACCTGCTGTACACCGTCATCGACCCACGGATCCGGTACTGACCATGGCGACCGCTCCCGGCATCACGGAGAAGTACATCGAGGAGACGCTGGCGCACGAGCAGACCAGCCTCTGGGGGGACGCCTGGCGCCGCCTCCGTCGCAACCGGCTGGCGCTGGTCAGCACCGTCTTCCTGACGCTGCTGACCCTGGTGGCGATCATCGCCCAGTTCTGGACGCCGTATTCCTATTACGCACAGGGCCTCGGCCCCATCTACCAGAGCCCGACCGCGCAGCACTGGCTGGGCCTGGACCAATCGGGCCGCGACATCCTGAGCCGGCTCATGCTGGGAGCGCAGGTCTCGCTCAAAGTGGGGATCGGCACCCAGCTGGTCGTGATCGTGGTCGGCGTCATCGTCGGGTTGGTGGCGGGCTTCTACCGCGGCTTCCTCGACACCATCATCTCCACGGTGATCAACATCTTCTACGGTATCCCCGACCTCCTGGTCGCGCTGACCCTGGTCCTCCTCCTGGGGCGATCGCTTGCCATCATCATCTTCGCGATCGCGTTCACCCAGTGGATGAACATGGCCCGGCTGGTGCGGGGCCAGACGCTCGCCTTACGCGAGCGCGAGTTCGTGGAAGCTGCTCGCTCCGGGGGGGCCAAGGCGAGCAAGATCATCTTTCGCCACATCCTGCCGAACGCCCTGGGGCCGCTAATCGTCCAGGCCACCATCGGCATCCCCATGGCGATTCTCTTCGAAGCCTTCCTCAGCTTTCTCGGCCTGGGCGTCCCGCCGCCCACTCCCTCCTGGGGCGCCATGGCAGCGGACGGCTTCCACGCTATTCGCATTTCCCCCACATCGTCCTGGCGCCGGCGATCGCGCTCTCGCTGACGCTGATGGCGTTCAATTTCCTGGGCGACGGCCTGCGCGACGCCCTCGACCCGAGGCAGAAGCGATGAGCCAACCCGTCCTCCAGGTCAAGGACCTGAAGACGCAGTTCTTCACCGACGACGGCGTGGTGCAGGCGGTCGACGGTGTCAGTTTCGACCTCAATCCGGGCGAGACCCTCGGCATCGTGGGCGAATCCGGCTGCGGCAAGAGCGTGACGGCGCTGTCGATCCTCCGCCTGGTGCAGGAACCGGGCCGGATCGTCAATGGCCAGATCCTCTTCAAGGGCGACGACATCGTCACCATGTCGGACGAGGAGGTACGCGAGATTCGCGGCAAAGACATCGCGATGATCTTCCAGGATCCCTTGAGCAGCTTGAACCCGGTGTTGACGGTCGGTTTCCAGATCGAGGAAGCCATCGAGGCGCACGGGAAGGTGCCGGGGAAAACGGCGCTGAGCCGAACGGTGGCATTGCTCAAACAGGTGCGAATCCCGGCGGCCGAGTCCCGAGTGCACGATTATCCGCACCAGTTCAGCGGCGGCATGCGGCAGCGGGCCATGATCGCGATGGGCCTGGCCAACTCGCCCTCGATCTTGATTGCCGACGAACCGACCACCGCGCTGGATGTCACGGTGCAGGCCCAGATCCTCGAGCTACTGCGCGACCTGAACCGCGACCTGAAGACGGCCATCATCTTGATCACCCACAACATGGGGGTGGTCGCCAGCCTCTGCACACGGGTGCTGGTGATGTACGCCGGCCGCGTCGTCGAGCAGGGACCTGTCGAGCAGATCTTCAAGGATCCGCAGCATCCCTATACCTGGTCGCTGCTGCAATCGATCCCCCGCCTGGACTCGGACCGGCACGATCGGCTGCTCTCCATCGAGGGCTTCCCCCCGGACCTCATCCGCCCACCGCGCGGCTGCCGCTTCCACCCGCGCTGCCAGTTCAAAATCGACCGCTGCCTGCACGATGATCCGCCGCTGCTGAATGTCGGCCCCGACCAGGACGCCGCCTGCTGGGTCACGATGCGGCGGGCGCTGGCGTCCAACGGAGAGCGGCGTGGCTGACCGGACGCCCTTGCTGCGCGCCGAGAACGTGGTGAAACACTTCCCGGCCGGGCTGGGCGCCAGCGTCAAGGCAGTGGAGAACGTGAGCCTCGAGATCTATCCCGGCGAGACCGTCGGGCTGGTGGGCGAGTCCGGCTGCGGAAAGTCGACGCTGGGACGCCTCATCACCCAGCTGCTGCCGGTGACCTCCGGCAACATCTTCTTCGACGGCGTCGACCTCACCAAGCTGCGAGGCGAAAAGTTGCGGCAATACCGCCGCCAGCTGCAGATGATCTTTCAGGATCCCTACTCGTCGCTCGACCCGCGGATGACGGTGGGCGACATCATTGCCGAGCCGCTGGAGAACTTCGGCCTGCTGCGCGGCCGGGCGAAAGACCAGCGGGTCCAGGAGCTGCTCAAGATCGTCGGCCTGAATCCCTATTTCAACAACCGCTACCCGCACGAGTTCAGCGGGGGCCAGCGACAGCGCATCGGCATCGCGCGCGCGCTCGCGTTGCGGCCAAAGCTCATCGTCGCCGATGAGCCGATCTCGGCGCTCGACGTCTCCATCCAGGCGCAGATCATCAACCTGATGGAGGACCTGCAGAAAGAGTTTCAGTTGACCTACCTGTTCATCGCCCACGACCTGTCGGTAGTCCGGCACATCAGCGATCGGGTGATGGTGATGTACCTGGGGAAGATCGTCGAAGTCGCCGACAGTGTCGAGATCTACCGCAATCCCCGTCATCCCTACACCAAGGCGCTCCTCTCTGCCATCCCGATCCCCGACCCGGAGGTCCAATCGAAGCGGCGGATTGTCGCCCTCGCCGGGGAGATCCCCTCGCCGGTCAACCCCCCCTCGGGCTGCCGCTTCCATACCCGTTGCCCGATCGCCCAGCTGCCGACCCCCTGCGCCGACCAGGAGCCGCCGCTGGAAGAGAAGGCACGCTACCACCGGGCCGCCTGCTTCTTCTCCGAGAAAGTCCCGGTCGCCGTCTAGCTCTAGCTCAGGCGGAGCCCCCATGATCGCCCGCGGCCGCCGCCGGTCGTTCCAGCACCGCGTCCTCGATTGGTACGCGGCGCACGGGCGCGATCTGCCCTGGCGTCGGACCCGAGACCCCTACGCGATCCTCGTATCCGAGGTGCTCTCGCACCAGACGCAGATCACGCGGGTCGTGCCCGTCTACGAACGCCTCCTGGGGCGATATCCGACG
>VBFF01000090.1:413-18065 GCA_005889285.1 Chloroflexota bacterium | reverse complement strand
CGAAGGCGAGGTAGACGGCGAGCGCCGCGCTCAGCGAGATCGTCCCCAGGTTGGCACGGTAGAAACCACGATTGCCGCGCGCCAGGCCGACCAGCACCGCAAACACGAGGATGATGCCGAGCACCGTGAAGGCGATCACCGGCAGGAGGTCGAGCCAGCGCAACCGGTCCGCCGCCTGTGGCGGTGCGGTCGGGGCCGGCCCTTCCATCGAGCTCATTATGGGTAGGCGGAGGAAATCAGCCGGCGATCCGGTGGTTGATCCGATCGCCGTATGGCAGCCCCAGGGTGGCACGGATCTCGAGGCTCAGCCGCGCGAGGACGACCTTCGACTTCAGAAAGTAGCGCTGAACGTTCGGTGCGGTGTGCCACCAGAGGTTGTCTTCCGCCGTGGTGTTGCTCAGGATCCAGATCGGAATCGCCCCGGCGACGGAATCGTCGGCCCAGCGCTCGATCAATTCCCGGCCATCGATGTCCGGCAACCGAAGATCGGCCAGGATCAGTGCCGGGACACGGGTGCGAACGAAGGTGTCCGCATCCTGGCCGGTGCGCGTGTGCTCGAGGGGGATGCCATCACGGCGAAGCTGCATTAGATAGAGGTCGGCGAGATCCGCATCGTCGTCGATCAAGAGGACCCTTCTCTCCCGCGCCACACCAGCGACATTAAGAGAGGAAGGTTGCGGGCGACCTTGCGTCAGATTGCTGAGCCCGTTGCGCGCTGCCGAATATCAGGCGGCCGGTCGCATCCGGTTTTTTGCGGTGCGATAGGCGTCATAGGCGCAGAAGGCCCAGAGCCCAACGCCCCCAAGGTCGAGCGGAATCCCCAGCGCCGCACCCACCACTGTCATATCGAGCTCCGTGCCGATCACAAGCGGTCCGACGATGGCGGCGAAGAACGCCAACCCCTTCAGCGGCGCACCCGCGTACCAGTGACCGAGTCCCGGAACGAGCGAGAGGCGCGCCGCCCGGCCGGGGTTGAGCGGCCGGTTCTTCTTGAATCGTTGGGTGCCGTCGATGATCTCGCCGCGAAGTGGCTGCATCCACTCAGCGTACTACGTTTTTGCGCAGATTCAAGGCGTGCCCGCATGTAGCATTACCGACGGTGCCGGCACCCGAATCGTCGTCGGTCCCCGTGAAATTGAAGCGCTCGCTGCGCGAGGCGATCGCCGAGCAAGTGCACGACGGTGACGCCATCGCCCTGGGGCTGGCGCTGGAGTCCGGTATCCCGTTCGCGGCGGTGCACGAGATCATCCGTCAGCAGCGGCGTGACCTGACCCTGATCGGTCCCATTTCGGACATGGCCTTCGACCAGATGATCGCAGCCGGCACCGTGGCGAAGGTGATCGCGGCCTGGGTGGGAAACGTCGCCGGCGGATCCGGATACGGATTCCGGCGCGCCTACGAACAGGGCCAGCCGCGGCGCATCGTGATGGAAGACCACTCCAACTTCACGGTCGGATTGGCCCTCAAGGCGGCAGCCATGGGTCTCCCCTACCTGCCGACCTTCACCGGGATCGGCGGCGATATCGTGCGCGGCCATCCGCGCATCCGTCCGATTGGCGATCCCTTCGGCGGCCCCGATCTGCTCGCGGTCGGCGCCCTACGACCGGACGTCGCCATCATCCACGTCCAGCGCGCCGACGCCCAGGGGAACGCCCACCTGTGGGGGAATCTCGGCCTGACCGTCGAAGCGGCCTACGCTGCGCGCCAAACGATCGTGATCTGCGAGGAGGTCGTCCCGGAAGCGGTGATCCGCAGCGATCCCAACCGCACCGTGATCCCGGGCTTCCTCGTGAGCGCGGTCGTTGAGGAGCCGGGCGGCGCCCTCCCCTCCTCGGTACAGGGGTACTGGCGGCGCGACTTCGAGCCTTTTCTCGCCTACCACCGAATGTCGCGCACGCCCGAGGGCGTCCAGTCGTGGTTGCGCGAGTGGGTCCTCGATCTCCCCGACCGGGCGGCGTATTTGCAGCACATGGGTGAGGCCAACCTCGCACGCCTGCGCGTCAGCGAGCGACGGCCGGCGGCGGAGGCGAACTTCGCGCCATGACCTCGCGCTACACCCGGCGGGAACTGATGGTGGTGGCGGCCGCCCGCGAGATCCGTGATCACGAGGTCGTCTTCGTCGGCATGCGCTTACCCCTGCTCGGCTTCGGGCTGGCCAAGGCGACCCACGCGCCGCATGCGATCGGGCTCTTCGAGAATGGCGTCATCCGCGACCGGCCCGCCGAAGCCTTCATCTATACGATGGGAGATCCGCCCAATATCGTGGGCGCCGTCGCCTGCCTCGGCCTGGTCGACGTCATGAGCCTGCTGCAACAGGGCCGCGTCGACGTGGGTTTCATCGGCGGGGCCGAAGTCGATCCCTTGGGCAACCTCAACACCACACGGACCAGCAGCAGCGGCGCGCTGACGCGCCTTCCCGGAAGCGGCGGCGCGGGCGACATCGCGTCACTGGCCGGGCGCACGGTCTTGATCATGGAGCACGAGCCGCGCCGCTTTCGCGAGCGGGTTGACTACGTCACCTCCCCGGGCCACTTCCCGGGACGGCGCCGCGGCGGCCCCGCCACCCTGATCACCACGCTGGGCGTCTTCGACCTCTCTACCGGCCGCGTGCGAGCCGCCAGCCTGCATCCCGGGGTGACCCCGCAGCAGGTGCGCGAGGCAACCGGCTTTGCCATCACGATCGAGGACCGCACGCCCGCCACGGCGATACCCACGGCCGATGAGCTGGCCTATATCCGTCACGCCGATCCGGATGGGTTCTGGACGGGCGATAGCATGAAAACCGGATGAGCGCGGTCGCCCCGGCGTGGTCACCGAGCAGCGAGCAGATGCAGAGCAGCCGGCTCTGGCGCTTCATGCGCGAGCATCAGTGCGCGACCTACCCGCAACTGTGCGAGAGGGCGGCGCGTGACCCCGAGTGGTTCTGGGACGCCTTGGTCAAGGAGCTGGGCATCGTGTGGTCCCGGCCCTACCACGCGGTGATGGATACGTCCGCGGGCCTTCCCTTCACCCGCTGGTTTCCTGGCGGTCTCCTCAATGCCTACGACTCGGCCGTGCTCCACCACCGCCGGTCGAATCCCAACGGCGTCGCGCTGATCGGCGAGACCGAGGCGGGGACGGTCCGGCAGCTGACCTACGCGCAGCTGGAGGACGCGGTCGAGCAGACGGCGGCCGGGCTCCGCGCCATCGGTGTGGAACGTGGCGTGGCGGTCGGCCTCTATCTGCCGCTCGTGATCGAGAACGCGGTCGCCCTGCTGGCGTGCACCAAGCTCGGCGCTGTTGCCGTCCCCCTTTTCTCGGGCTTCGGCGCGGAAGCCATCCGCCAGCGGCTGGCCGACGCTGACGCCCGCGTGCTGATCACCGCCGACGGCGCGATGCGTCGCGGGCGGCCGGTCGCGATGAAGCCGATCGCCGACCAGGCCGCGGCCGCGCTGCCGCAGCTGAGCCACCTGGTCGTGGTTGCCTGCGCCGGCATCGACGTTGCCATGCAGGCCGGGCGTGACCTCGCCTGGGACGACCTGGCCCGACGACAAGGGGTGCCGACCGAAGCCATGCGCCCGGACGAGCCGTTGCTCCTGCTCTACACCTCGGGCACGACGGGCCGGCCCAAGGGCACGGTGCACGGGCACGCCGGCCTTCCGATCAAAGCGGCTCAGGACTGGGCACTCGGCATGGACGTCCGGCCGGCCGAGCGGGTGATGTGGGTGACCGACATGGGCTGGGTGATGGGGCCGCTCCTGCTCTTCGGCAGCCTGATGCTCGGCGGCACGGCGGTCTTCTACGACGGGGCACCGGATTTCCCGGAGCCGCGTCGCGTCTGGTCGGTGGCCGACCGCAACGGGGTCACCCACCTGGGCATCTCGCCCACCCTCACCCGCGTGCTGATGGCCTCCGGCGAGCGGGCCCTGCCGGCGAAGGCGCTCTCCCAGCTCCGCGTGCTGGCCTCCACCGGCGAGCCCTGGACCCCCGAAGCATGGAGCTGGCTCTTCGAGGTCGTCGGACGCGGCGAGCTGCCCATCATGAACTACTCCGGCGGCACCGAGTGCGGCGGCGGCCTCGTCTGCGGAAATTTCCTGACGCCGTCAAAAGCCGGGAGTTTCGCCGGTCCGATCCCGGGTATCGATGCGGACGTCTTCAACGAGCGCGGCCAGCCCGTGCGGGGCGAGGTCGGAGAGCTGGTGGTGCGCCGCCCCTACCTGGGCATGACGCTCGGACTCTGGAACGACCCGGAGCGATACCTGGAGACGTACTGGTCGCGCTGGCCCGATGTCTGGGTGCACGGTGATTGGGCCTTGATCGATAAGGACGGGCTCTGGTACATCCTGGGCCGCTCCGACGACACCATCAAGGTCGCGGGCAAGCGTGTGGGACCGGCTGAGGTCGAAGCCGCCGCGCTCGACGGCACCGATGTGGCGGAGGCGGCTGCCGTCGGGATTCCGGATCCGCTCAAGGGTCAGTCCGTGGTGGTGTTCGTGGTGCCACGCCCACAGGCCGACCAGGAATCGATCCCGGCGGCGGTCTCACGCAGCGTCGAACGCTCGCTGGGAAAGCCCTTCAAGCCAGCGGGGGTTCACGTGCTTCCGCGCCTGCCCAAGACCCGCAACGGCAAGATCCTCCGCCGCGTCATCCGCAACGTCTTCCTCGGTGACCCGCCGGGAGACCTCTCGGCGATCGACGACATGGCCACGTTGGACCCCATTCGCGCACTGCGGGGCAAGACCTAGCGGAAGTACTCGCGCATCGGGACGCTGCTCGACCAACCGGCGGCGCCCAGGTGGACAAGGCCAAAACCGTCCTCGATCGTCCGCAGCAGGCTGTAGTGATTCTCAGCGATGCTCGAACGGGCGCCCGCGATCGACTTCGGCGAGATGACCAGCGTCGCCACGTGCCCGCCCCAGGCATCGCCGCAGCAACTGGCATTGCTCGACCCCTCATCCCAGGTGATGAAGAGCACGCCGCCGTTGCGGAACGCGGCCGAGCCGGTGATCGCGGGAACGACATTGTGCAGCCAGGCATCACCGGTGGCGACGCTGCAGTCGTGGGTGTCGTTGCACATGTTGGGAGTGATCCAGACGAAGTTCGGCAGCTGGCCGGCGCTCATGTCCACCCCGAATTGTGTAAACGGCACGACGTGGGCGGAGCAGCGCGCCGCGTTATTGCGGATGTCCGTGTAGTAGAGGAAAGGGTTGTGCTTCATCGCGTAGTTGCCGGCGGAGGCACCCATGTAGCAGGGCGTCGGCATGTCCTCCATGTAGGCCTTCCAGGAACGCCCGCTCGACTCCACCTGGTCCGCGATGTTGGTCGCGTTGACGAAGCACGTGGTGCAGTCGCTGGCGATTCCAAACGTGCTGCCGGCGGTCAGCGCCAGGTAGTTGGGCAGGCTGGGATGGGACGCGGCGAAGTAGTTGGTGGCCAGCCCGTAGGTCGCCGCCAGGTTGTTGACGTAGGGCGCGTCAGGGCGACCGATCACCGAAGAGTATTCGTGGTTCTCCATCACGATTTCGAAGATGTGCGAAAAGGCCGGGACCGTGGCCCGGACGGGCGCTGCTGACGCGGCATGGCTTGGCGCGGTCGTGCTGGCGGTGGCCGCCGCTCCCACCGCAGTGGCCGCCGGTGCGGCTGTCGGCTTCGGCACCCGGCTGGCAAGCTGGACCTGGTGGTCGTCGAAGTCTCGGCTGGACTCGGCCGCCAGCGGGCGGGCGAGGCTCGTGGAGGTCGCCGGCACATGCCCGAGCACCAGGGTGATGGGGATAGCCAGGACGGCGGCGGCGCCGACCACGACGATGACCGTTCGCAGGACCGGGAACCTCATGACCCGATTGACGCGATCGGCCTTGGTGGTCTTGCGGATTGCACGTTGCGTGACACAACGTGCAGGTGAATCCATTTGCTCGGTTTACACGTTGTATAGGGTAGGAGAGCCATGATGAAACCGCTCAACGCCGAGCTGGCCGCGCGGGCGTGGGAATTTGCTCAGGGGCTGGATCTCGAGGAGTACCGCCGGCTCCAGGGCGAGGTCCGCAACGCCTGGCCGGCGACGGCAAAACTCAACGGCGTCGACTTCGACCGGGCCTTCCTCGCCTTTATCGCCGAGCGCTGGCTCGACAAAGCCGCGTAAGTTCACGACAACTACGTCGTTACTCGCGCAGGCCCGGACATGTCTATCAACGATGGCCTGGCGCTCATTCGCCGGCATGACTTTGAAGGCGCACTGCCGCTGCTGGCCGCCGAGGTGCGCAAGCGTCCCGACGACGCTTACGCTGCCTACTACCTGGCCTACGCTTTCGTCGGCGCCCAGGACCCCCAGCCGGCCGTAACGCTGCTCGCCAAGATCATCGAGGTCCACCCGGATTTCACGGACGCCCACACCTTGCTCGGCCTCGCCCGCATCCGGACCTCCGACTTCGCCGGCGCGACGACCGAGTACGAGGCCGTGCTCGGGCGGGAGCCCAAGAACCCGGCCGCCCTGCTGGGCATGGGCATGATCGCCTACTGGAAGCGCGAGACCGCCATGGCGGAGGACTATCTCGATCGCGCCTTGCGGGGTGATCCGGGGGCGCGCGACGGCCTGGTCTTCAAGGCCGACCTGCGCTACGCCGGCGGCGACGTCACCGGGGCGGTCATGCTCCTGCGCGACGCGAAGCGTCTGCGCCGGCCATCCCTGCCGGAGGTCTCCGACGCCGAGATCACCGACCGGTTGCTTCGCTACGAGGCGGCGCTGCAGCCGCTGCGCAAAGCGCGCGGCGGGCTGCCGGAAATGCCCGGCTGGGTGCTGTGCGTCATCGGCGTCACCCTGGCCCTCACCTTCATGTCGTCAGCCGGCCTGCCCGGAGCGTGGAATGGGATGCACCACTACCAGGACGGCAAGGCGCGGCTCGCGACCCTGGACTACGCCGGCTGCGCCAGCGAGATGGAGCAGGCCGTGGAAGCGGTGCCGACATCGCCCAAGGCCTGGGCCTACGAAGCCTACTGCTACCTGCTCGACAAGGACGCCAAGGCCGGGCTCTCCGCCTGGTACACGGCGCGCACCTACGATCCGGCGATTGCCCTCGATACCAAGACCGAGCAGCAGGTGCTGCTCCTGAAGATCAAGCAGGCCACCGAGCCGCCGAAGGTCGCGAAATGAGCGGAGCGCTCGACCCCATCCAGGAAGATCTCCCGCTGGATCTGACGCCGTCATCCGCCAGGCCCCCGGCGCCGCGACCGCTACCGCGCGGCGGCGAACTCGCACCGTCGATCGTCGAGCAAGTGCTCGCGCGCCTGCGCGCCGTACCCTGGGCCCGGATGCGCGCCAAGGCCGCCCCCGTGCTTCGGACCGGCGCCGAGCAGCTCGGCAGCGCGGCCAAGCTCGCCGTAATCCGGAGCAGCACGGTGGCCCGGGTGGCCGTGAAGCGTGGCACACCGTATGCGGTGCAACTCGCGAAAGGGACGGCCCGGATCAGCTTCATCCGCGCGCTTCCCCTGCTGATCGCGCGCACCATCCATCTGTTCGGCTTTCCGGCGGTCGTGCTTCGAACCGCGATCCAGTTCACGATCGCCCACCGCTCCGGGCTTACGATCGACGAGGTGGTGTACTTCCGGGTCGACGACCCGGCCGCATACACCGTCTATGAAGCGCCGCCGAAGTTGGGCACGGCGATCGCCATCACCTACCTGCCGACGCTGCTGTTGGCGATCTTCTCCGTGATCTGTCTCGCCCCCGTACTGACGCCGCGGGTGCTGCTGCACCTGCCGATCACCTGGATCACCTGGGTCCAACTCTGGCTCGGGCTATCGTTCGCGTCCCACATGCTGCCCTCCTACGAAGAGGCCGGCCCGGTCGCGGAGCAGGCGCGAGTTGGTGTCGTCAAGGCCGACCCGATCTCGGTCTTCTGGGTGATCCCGGCCCAGATCGTGGCGCTCCTGACGCGGCTCGGCGGCATTCTGCCGGCCGTGGTGGGCGTGGCCGCCTGCTGGTGGCTGGCCAGCTCGATCTTTCGCTAAGCCCGGCGTTTTCAGCCGCAGCATTTCCTGTACGCTTCCTCGGTGGCCAGCGCCCGCATTCGGGGGGTACTGTTCAGCCTGCTTGCCGCGACGGTGTTATCTGGATGCGGCGGCGACGCGAACGCACCAGCTCCGCTGCAGGCAACCGCGTCGTCGTCGGTTGGCTGCAGCAAGGGGGAGAGTTACCAGCACACCACCCTCGCCTACCATCTCTGCTTCCCGTCCGGGTGGATCTCGCGCGACTACACGGCCGAGCCTGGGGCCGGCGGCGCCGTCAGTGTGGTGGCCTTTGGGCCGCCATCCGCGGTGCCATCCCACGTGCCCGCGTCAGGGTCGTTTATGCCGCCGATCGAGGTCAGGGTCGTCGCCGGACCCAAGGATCAAGTGGAAACGAGCCTCGCCCAGGACAACCAGGTGAGCCAGACGCGGGTCGATGCCATGGCCGCCGACAAGATCGTGGTCACCACCTCGGGGCCGGCCAGCGGCGCGGTGATCATCGTGTTCGAGCACCAGGCGAATACCTACGAGATCGAGGAGGCCCCGGGCGGCGATGATGCCGGCCTCCAGTTGGTGCTGGACAGCTTCTCCTTCCCCGGCCCGTAAACCCGACCTCTGAGGGCTCAAATGCCGGGAACGTTCGGATTCTCGTCCGAACCCGGCGGTAGGATCGCCTGCGTCCACCGGTCGACAATCATGCGGCCTGCAGTCGAAGCCTCTGTCGGGGTTTCTTTCCTGCGGTTGCGTTTTCGCTTTTTTGTTGGGTGCTTCCTGATCGGCCCCTCTGAGGTCCAGTCTGTATCGGCCACAACCTCAAATATGCATGGAGCAAGACGAGCGCTGCCCCACGGTTCAGTGACAATCCGCCGCGCGTTCAAATAGGCCGGGGATGCGCCGGGAAGCGGCCGGGCTCCGGCCGGCTGGTGGAGGCGGCGAGAATCGAACTCGCGTCCGAAGCAGCGTCCCGCAAGACATCTACGAGCGTACTCCCGGTTTTGCATCTCACCTGCCCGGCTCCCGTGGGAGCGGATCCGGACAGGCCAGTCGCGGTGTTGAGTCCCCCCGACGGCCGCGACGCCCGCCGGGAGCGAGTCAGCGGAGTTTACGCCGGACACCGCTCCTGCTGACGCAGAGCGGGCCGGCGCCGGGGATAAATCCCCGGATGACTTCGCTACTTACGCAGCGTAAGCCAGTTCGCGATTGGCGTTTATAGCCTTGCCGCTTTTACGTGCTCGGCGACACGGCTCGCCATCTTGCAGACCACTACCCCGTCGAGACCTGGCGCCCCCGCCAGCCTGTCGGAGCAGTTCAATTCTACCCCGAGTTTCCGGCTCAAAAACGCCTACGGGCTTCTCTGTAGCTGGATCCGCTGCCTGGACCGAGCGCGCGCGGGCTCGTAAGTCGGTTCCTTACACCCCGGGCTCACGCTATTCGCATGTCGACGCTCTGGCGTTGGTTGAAGGCTGGCGACGAGCAGGCGGGTCAGTCGCTCGTGGAGTACTCGCTGATCCTCTGCCTGGTGGTCGTGGTGCTCATCGTGGTCCTGATGCTCCTCGGCAACCAGGTGCAGAACATGTATTGCAACATCTCGGGCGGCATCGGCGCCTAAGCCCTCGTCCGCACGGCGCGATCCATCTCGCGCTTCGCGTCTTTAGCCGCAATCGCCTCTCGCTTGTCGTAGAGGCGCTTGCCCTTGGCCAGGCCGATCTCGAGCTTGACGCGGTTGCCTTTCCAGTACAGCCGCAAGGGCACCAGTGTCAGGCCTTTTTGTTTGATCGTGATGCCCAGGCGGATGATCTCGGCACGGTGGAGCAACAGCTTGCGCTCGCGCTTCGCCTCGTGATTGCTGCTGTGCCCGCGTTCGTAGGGGCTGATGTGCACGTTGACGAGGAACGCTTCTCTCGCGCCGATACGGACGTAGCCCTCCCGCAGGTTGGCGCCGCCTTCGCGGAGCGACTTGATCTCGGTGCCCATCAACTGGAGACCGGCTTCGACCGACTCCAGGATGAAGTAGTTATGGAAGGCCGCGCGGTTGCTGGCGATCGTGGTGTCGGCGTCGCGCTTCTTCTTCCCCATCAGCGCCGGCCCCGCGCCCACGCCGCGGCGCTCATCACCCGCCCACCGGTCACGGTTTGGACCGGCAGGCCCTCGCCGACGGCGCCGTCGCGGTGACCCCGCAGGACCTTGACAGTAACGCCCTTCAGCGTCATCCATGTCCCGACCCGCCCCGCGAGGGCCCGTACCCTGCGGTCGATCTCGTCTGCGCTCATGCTGGCCGGATCCAGCTTGCCATCTTCCGACCCGAGTCGCGGCGCGTGGGTCGCCCCGGCCGCAGGCTGCGGCAGGGGCTGGACGCGCCCCGCGACTAGGTCCTCGAGCGTCCGGACCAGCAACCGTCCCCCGACCGTCGCCAGGCGACCCTCGAGTCGAGGGGCGGTTTCATCAGCCGCAATCGGCACTCGCTCTTGCGCCAGGATCGGTCCGGTGTCGACGCCGGCATCCATCTGCATGATGGTGACGCCCGTCTCGGTATCGCCGCTGAGAATCGACCACTCGACCGGGGCGGGACCCCGATGCCGCGGTAGCAGCGAGGCGTGAACGTTGAGCGTTCCCAACCGCGGCGCGTCGAGCAGGCTCGCCGGAAGGATCTGCCCGTACGCCGCCACCACCATCGCGTCGGCACCGACCTCGCGGATGCGCGCCTGGGCCTCTTGCGTCCTGATCCGCTCCGGTTGAAAGACCGGCAGATGCATTTCGGTTGCTTGCCGCTTGATGGCCGACTCCAGCGGTCGCATGCCGCGTCCACCGAGGCGATCGGGCTGCGTGACGACCAGCGCGACCTCGTGACCTGCTTCGCGGAGCCGGTTCAAGGTCGGACCGGCAAACGACGCCGTGCCGGCGAAGACGACGCGCAATCTCGCGCTAGGCGCCGACGAGTTCCGCTTCCTTCTCCTGCTCTTCGGGCTCCACTTTGCGCAGCGTCTCGAGACTGGTCAGCCGGTCGGTGAAGAGGATGCCGTCAAGGTGATCGATCTCGTGCTGGATCGCGCGCGCCAGCAGGGCGTCGCCCTTGACCTTCACCGTCTTGCCCTGCCGGTTGAGCCCGCGCGCCACCACCTGCATGTAGCGTTTGACTTCGCCGACATAGCCCGGAACAGAGAGGCAGCCCTCCAGCCCGATCTGCTCGCCCTCCCACTTGACCATCTCCGGGTTGACCAGCGTGTGCAGGTTGGTGTCGGTCTTGATCACCACCACGCGCAGCCCAACGCCCACCTGTGGCGCGGCCAACCCGACGCCCGGGGCGGCGATCATGGTGTCGACCATGTCGTCGATCAGCTTGTGGATGCTGCTGTCGACACGCGCCACCCGCTTCGCTTTCTGGCGAAGAATCGGCGCTTCCTGGGTGAGGATGGGGAGGACAGCCATGATCAGTAACTTACATCGGGTCGACGTCGAGGCTCCAGCCCCGGCCCCGCGGTAAGCCGTCTGCCACCCGGTGCAGGTCGCTCCCCTTGAGGGTCACCTCGAAGCGGAACTCATCCTTGAGGCGGTACACAAACGCGGGAGACGGTCCGAGCACCTCGATGTCGCCCAAATTGAGCAGGCCGATTGTAGCAGACAGATGTTCGGCCGCCGACTTCGCCTCGCGTTCCGCGCGCGCCTCGTCGCGGTGGCCGTAGGTCGCCACGATCAACTCCGCAAACGGTGGAAAGCGATAGGTGCGGCGGATCTCCAATTCCTCGCGGAAGAAGCCGCGGTAATCGTGGTAGCGGGCGTGGCGGACCGCCGGGTGATCGGGCGTATAAGTCTGGATGAACACCTGCGACGCGGCACTGCCGCGACCGGCCCGGCCCGCCACCTGCGTGAGCAGGCTGAAGGTCCGCTCCGCGGAGCGGTAGTCAGGAAAGTGCAGGCTGGTATCGGCGTTGACGACGCCGACGGTGGTGACGTTGGGCAGGTCCAGCCCCTTGGCCACCAACTGCGTGCCGACCAGCACATCCGCCGCACCGGAGCGCATCTGGTCGAAGACGAGGTCGGCGGCATCGGGCGTCTTCATGACGTCACGGTCGAGGCGGAGCACGCGCGCGCCCGGAAAGAGCGTCCGCACCTCCTGCTCGATGCGTTCGGTACCGACGCCGAAGCTCTTGATGTAGCGGCTGCCGCAGGCCGGGCACCGGCGTGGAAGCGGCTCGGTGCTGCCGCAGTAGTGGCACTGCAGGCGGCCCAGGGAGGCGTGGTAGACGAGGGCGACGCTGCAGTGCGGACATTCGCGCGCCTGGCCGCAGTCACGGCAGAGGACGAAGGTCGCCAGCCCGCGGCGATTCAAAAACAGGATCGATTGCTGGTGGCGCTGCAGCGATCCACCGATTGCCGTTTGCAGCTCGCGGCTCAGCGGGCTGAAGTGCTGCGCCGCGATTTCGGCGCGCAGATCGACGATGGTCACGGGCGGGAGTGGCCGGCCGCGGGCGCGATGCGGGAGCTCCAGCAAATGCTCGCGCCCTTCGAGCGCGGCGGCGTAGGTCGCGACGCTGGGGGTGGCGCTGCCCAGCACCAGGACGGCCCGGGTCCGTTCCGCCAGCCAGCGGGCTACCGTCGGCGCGTGGTAGCGCGGGATACGGTCCTGCTTGAACGCGGACGATTCTTCTTCGTCGATCGCGATCAGCCGAAGACGCGGGAGCGGCGCGAAAACAGCGGCGCGCGGCCCGATCACGATGTCCGCCTCGCCGCGCCGGATCCGCCACCACTCGGCGGCCCGCTCCGCTTCGGTCAGCGCGCTGTGCAGGACGGCGAGCCGTCCTGGGAAGCGTGCCGCGAAGCGCCCCACGGTCTGTGGCGTGAGCGCGATTTCGGGCACCAGCACCAGGCCCTGACCCCCAGCGGCCAGCACCTGCTCGAGCAAGGCAAGATAGACCTCGGTCTTGCCGCTGCCCGTGACGCCGTGCAGGAGAAAAACCTCCGACTCCTGGCGCGAAAGGGCGATCGCGATCCGCTCCCGGACCGCCTCCTGTGCCGGTTCGAGCACGATCGCCTCGGGCACGCTGACCGCCCCGGCCTGCCGGAGGATGCGGCTCTGCCGCCTGCGCTTGACCGATCGATGGACGACGGCGCGAACCCGCGGCGGCACGATCGCCCGGATCACCTCATCGAGCGGCACCAGGTAGTGAGCGGCGACGAAGCCGGCCAATTCCACGAGCGGGGACGGTAGCACCGGCTCGGCGTCGAGCAGCGCCTCGATGGGCTTGAGCTCCAGCACGGTCGGGCCCTGCTCGAGCGCGTAGACGAAACCGGTCACGGTCCGTTTGCCGAAGGGCACCCGGACCCGGTGCCCCACCTCGATCAGGCCGGTGAGCGCCTCGGGGACGGCGTAGTCGAAGAGCCCGGTCTGGCTGCCGACGCGCGCCTCGACCGCGACCTGCGCGATCGGACGGAGCGCCGTCTCAGGCGCCGCGGTTCCGGCCGGCATCGATCGCGTCCCAGATCCGCCCCGCCACCTCCATTTTGGGAAGTCGGGGCACCTCGGCGGCGACGCCCGCGGGCGTCACGATGGTGACCGCGTTGAAATCGCTGGCCAGGCCCTGGCCGTCGACCCCGACCTCGTTGGCGACGATCATGTCGAGCTGCTTGGCGCCGAGCTTCTGCTGCGCCTGGGCGCGCAGGTCTTCGGTTTCGGCGGCGAAGCCCACGCGGTAGAGTCCCGGGCGAGGTCCCAGGGTCTTCAAGATGTCGACGTTGGGGCGAAGGTGCAGATCCATCGGCCGGTCGGTGCGCCGCAGCTTGGAAGCGGCGACCTTCTCCGGCGCGTAGTCGGCGACCGCCGCCGCCATCACCAGCACGTCGGCATCGGCGCAGGCTTTCGTAAGCGCTGTCAGCATCTCGGTCGCGCTGCCCACCGCGACTTCCACCATCCCCTCGGGGTTGGACGGTGCCGTGGTGACCAGCGTGACATCGGCCCCACGCGCGGCCGCCACCTCGGCCAGGGCGCGGCCCATCTTGCCGCTGGAGAAATTCCCCACGTAGCGCACCGGGTCGACGGCTTCGCGCGTGCCGCCGGCACTGACGACCACGCGAAGGCCGTCGAGGGTCCGGCGGCCGGCGAGCACGGCGTCGATCACGGCCACGATCCGCTCAGCAGACGCCAACCGCCCCACGCCGGATTTCCCCGACGCGAGCCGTCCGCTGGCGGGCTCCACGATGACGGCCCGCCGCGCCCGCAGCGCGTTGAGATGATCCTGGGTGGGCTGCTGGGTCAGCATCACATCGTTCATCGCCGGCGCGATCACGAGCGGAACGCGACTCGCCAGCACCGTCCCCGACACGATCTCATCGGCGAACCCCAGCGCCAGCTTCGCCATGGTGTTCGCGGTCGCGGGCACGATCGCGATCACGTGGGCCCACTCGGCCAGCCTGATGTGGCTCTCTCCCCCGCCCTGCGGCGAGAGCCAATCCGCCGCCACCGGGTTGTCGGAGAGGGCCTCGAAGGTGAGCGGCGTCACGAAGCGGGTCGCCTCCGGCGTCATCAAGACCCGGACCTCGGCCTGCGCCTCGGTGAGCAGCCGGACGCACTCGATCGCTTTGTAAGCGGCGATCCCGCCGCAGACGGCGACCGCGACCCGGCGTCCCTTCAGCCGGCCCGCCGTCATACCGCCGCCCGCCGCCGGTCGTGCTCGGCCGCGATCATTGCCAGGATTTCGCGGGCGGTATCGTCGACATCCCGGTTGCAGACGACGTGCTCGTAGTCCTTGGCCAGGCCGAGCTCGATCAGCGCCTCCTTCTGGCGGATCTCGAGCGCCCGCGGTGACTCCGTGTTGCGGCCGGTGAGCCGGTTGAGCAACTCATCGGTCGAGGGCGGCGTGATGAAGATGAAAAGTCCCTCTGGCATGCGCTTGCGCACGAAGGTCGCGCCCTGGACGTCGATCTTGAGGATGATATCGTCGCCACGATTGAGGGCGGCCTCCACCCGCCGGCGCGAGGTCCCGTAATAGTGGTCGTAGACCTTGGCCCACTCGAGGAATTCCTTCTGCTCGATCAGCCGCAGAAACTCCGGCTCGCTGACGAAGGTGTAGCTGTGGCCGTCGACCTCGCCGGGTCGCGGCGGCCGGGTCGTATACGAGACCGAGTATTTGAGATTGGGCGCCAGCTCGAAGAGGCGCCGCAAGACGGTATCCTTTCCCACGCCGCTTGGTCCGGAGATCACGATCAAAAGCCCGATCCTGGGCTGGGTCATCTAATCACCGCATTTTAGGCTGGGCCAGCGAATTCCACGCCAATTCGAAATCGTCCGGTGGTGGCGTCTGCCAGGTCATCGCCGTTCCCGTGCGCGGGTGACGAAGCGTGAGGGCCTCGGCATGCAGCGCCGGTCGGGCGATCAGCGGCGAGCGGCGGCCGTACACAGGGTCACCCAACACCGGATGGTGGATGTAGGCGAGATGGACACGGATCTGGTGGGTACGGCCCGATCCGAGCGTGACCTCGAGCAGCGAATGGCCGCCGGCGACGCCGAGCCGACGGAATTCGGTGAGCGCCTCGCGCCCGCCCCCGACCACCGCCATCCGCTGCCGGTTCTTCGGGTCTCGTCCGATGGGCGCCTCGATACGCGCCGCGGGATCGGCCACCTCGCCGACGACGATCGTTCGATACCTGCGGGTCATGATTCGGCGTTGTAGCTGGCGAGCCAATTCGCGGTGCGCGTCGTCGTTGCGCGCCACCACCATCAATCCCGAGGTGTCACGGTCGAGCCGGTGGACGATACCGGGCCGTTCCGTGCCGCCGATCGTGGACCAGCCCGGGCCGCGGCCGAGCAAGCCGTGGACGAGCGTGCCGGTCGAATGGCCCGGCCCCGGATGCACCACGAGCCCGGCCGGTTTGTCGATGACGATCAAGTCGTCGTCCTCGTAGAGCACGCGAAGATCCATCGCCTCGGGCTGGAGCCGGGTTGGAACGGTGGCTGGCAGTTCCCAGCTGAGCCGATCGCCCGAGCGGAGGCGGCTCCCCGCGCGCGCCGGTCCATCGTTCAGGCGGACGTGTCCCTCCGCGATCAATCGCTGCACCTGGCTCCGGCTTTGCCCCGCGAGCAGGCCGGCCAGATACTGGTCGAGTCGAGGCGCGTTGGTCGGGACGGTGTGCTGTTCCGCCGGCGTCAAGCGCGCCGGGGGCGGCCGCTCCGCCAGAGCGTGCCCACCAGGAGCACCGCGACCCCCACCGTGATCGCCGAGTCGGCGACGTTGAAGATCGGCCAGTGCGGCACCTGGATGAAGTCGATCACCGAACCCTTGACCCCGCGATCGTAGGCGTTAGAGATCGCGCCCCCGAAGACGAGCGCCAGCCCCAGCCGGGCCGTCCAGTCACGAGCCGGCAAGCGCCAGTAATAGATAAGGATGCCGACCAGCACCACGGCCGAGATCAGCAGGAAGACCACCCTGAAGTTCTGGAAGAGGCCAAAGGCCGCCCCGGCGTTGCGCGTCACGGTCAGGAAGAGGACGTGGTCGACGACCTCGCGCGGTCCGTACGGAACGCCAAACCGCTGCTCGACAAAGATTTTCGTGACCCGGTCGACGATGACGACCGCGCCGGCGATCACCGCCAGCAAGAGGTAGCCGCGAACCCGGCTCAGTTCGCTGCCACCCGGATGACGCTCACGCGGAGATCGTTCCCCTCGATCTGCAAGGTTTCAGTCGAGGCCCCACTCGGTGCCGCACCTCGCGCGACGGCCACCGCCAGAGTTTCCGTCGCGATGTAGTCTCGCCAGCGTTCGAGGGCCTCGGCCAGGACCCCGTCCCCCTCGTAAAAGAGGCGGATGCGGTCCTCGACGGCAAACCCGGATTGCTTGCGTAATTCCTGGATCTTCCGCACCAGGTCGCGGGCCAGCCCTTCGAGCTTGAGTTCCTGGCTGATCTCGGTGTCGAGGGTGAGCCCACCGCCCTCGCCCTGGTAGCGCGCCGCCTTGATGTTCAGCTCTTCGAGCAGGATCGCCTCGAGCCCGGGGTCGAGTGGCCGCTCGGCGATCGTCACGGCGCGAAGCGGCTGGCGCACCTTGATGCCCGCCGTGTTGCGCGCGGCGAGGCCGGTCGCGACCAGCCGCCGGACGACCGACATCTGCTGGCGGAGGCCGTCATCCCGCCATTCCGTGCCGGCCACCGGCCAGTCGCTCAGGTGGACGCTCTCGGGCTGGCCCTGCCGCCCGGCCGCGAGATTCTGGTAGATGGTCTCCGAGACGAAGGGCATGAAGGGCGCCAGCAGCTGCGACAGGCTGAGCAGCACCTGGTAGAGCGTCTGGTAGGCACTGCGCTTGTCGGCGTCGGACTCCGATTTCCAGAAGCGGCGGCGGGAGCGGCGCACGTACCACGTCGAAAGATCCAACACGAAGCCTTCCAGGCGGCGCGCCGCGGTCGGCGGGTCGTACGCCTCCATCGCCTTCTCGACATCGGCGATGGTGACGGCCAGTTCCGCGAGCAGCCAGCGGTCGAGCTGGGCTCGCTCGCGCACCGGGACCGCCGCGCCGGCGGGGTCGAAACCGTCGAGCCTGGCGTAGTTGGCGAAGAAGCCGTAGGTGTTCCAGAGGATGAGCAGGAAGCGACGGACAACATCCTGGACGGCGGCCAGATCGAAGCGGTAGTCGTTGCCGATGGCGACCGCCGAGAAGAAATACCAGCGCGTCGCGTCCGCTCCGAACTT
>VBFF01000090.1:0-390 GCA_005889285.1 Chloroflexota bacterium | reverse complement strand
TTGCTCATCTTGCGGCCTTGCTTGTCCAGCACGGTGCCGTTGACGATCACGTTCTTGAAGGCCGGCTGCTTGAACAACATCGTGCCAATGGCCAGCAGGCTGAAGAACCAGCCGCGCGTCTGGTCGACGCCTTCAGCGATGAAATCCGCGGGAAATCGCCCCTTGAAGAGCTCCTCATTCTCGAACGGGAAGTGATACTGCGCGACCGGCATCGAGCCGGAGTCGAACCAGACGTCGATCAGGTCGGTGACGCGGCGCATCACGCCGCCGCACTTTGCGCAGGGCAGGGTCACGCGGTCGATGTAGGGCCGGTGCAGATCGTCCTTCAGGGTCAGGCCGAGTTCCGCGACGGAGCCCACGCAGCGCCGTTCGTCGCACTGCTCGCAAACC
>VBFF01000084.1 GCA_005889285.1 Chloroflexota bacterium | reverse complement strand
TCACCGCCAGCAAGGCGATGGCGACCGTCGTTTCGATCAGCATGAAACCGCGCCGGCCTCTCACTTGATCGCCCCCACGAGCCCGTACATCGCCGAGATCAGGGACACGGCAATGAAACCGACGACCAATCCGACCGCAACCGTCATCACCGGTTCGATCAGCGACGTCATGGTGCGGATGCGATAGTCCAGCTCTTCCTCGTAGAAGTCCGCCGCCTGCTCCAGGTAGGTGTCGAGCGTGCCCGTTTCCTCGCCAACCCGGACCATCTGGGTCAGCATCGGCGGGAACAACCGGGTCCGGATCAGGGGCCCGGCGAAGCCTTCGCCGCTGGTCATCTGGTCGCGAACCGTTGTCAGGCCTCGCTGGAACACGGTATTGCCGGTGCTCGCGATCACCGCCTCGAAAGTTTGCCCCAACGGCACGCCAGGATCGGCACCTTGATCGTGAGTCGATCTTTGAGGTACACGCCGCGCTCGGTTCGCAACGCGACCACGATTCCGCCCGTGAGTGCGACGATGACCCCCCCGATGACGACCGCCCAGTTGCGGATGGCGTCGACGGTGCCGATCAGGATCCGGGTCGTCAGCGGCAACTGGACTTTGAACTCGGCGAAGATGCGGGTGAAGGCCGGCAAGGCAAAGAAGACCAGGATGAGGACGACGCCGGCCGCGACGACCAGGATGACGGCGGGATAGATCATGGCCGTGCGCACTCGCCGAAGGGTGTTCAAGTCGCGCCGAAGGTACCCGGCCAGCTGGGTGAGGGTGGTTTCGAGGTTACCGGTGAGCTCCGCAACCCGCACCAGGTCGATGTAGAGCGCCGGAAAGACTTTCGGATGCTTGACGAGCGCCTCGGAGAGGTTCTGTCCTCGCTCGAGGTCGGCCAGCACGGCGAGGATCACCCGCTTGAAGAGCGGCGACGCCGTTTCCTCGGCGATGACGCCCAGCGCCCGGCTCATCGGGACCCCGGCCCCGACGAAGGTCGCGAGCTGCCGCGTGAAAAGGATGATGTCGGCCTGCGAGATGCGGTAGAGGCTGGGAAAGTAATCCGCCATCGTCTTCCTGGGCGGCGCCGGATGGATTTCGACGATCTTGAGCCCTTCCAGCCACAGGGCCTGCTCGGCGGCGGCGGTCCCGGCGGCATCGATCCGCCCATCGCGCCGCTGGCCCGACTCGTTATAGGCTCGGTAGGCGTAACTAGGCATCCATGTCCTCGCTCAAATGGACCGAGCGCATCACCTCGGCGATCGTGGTCAAGCCCTCATCGATCTTGCTCAACCCGGCCGAACGGAGCGTGGTCATACCCTCGGTGGTGGCGCGCTGCCGCAGCGCCTCCGGGGGAGCATCGCGGATCAGGAGCCGCTTGATGGCATCGCTCATACGCAAAACCTCGAACACCCCGATCCGCCCGTAGAAGCCGGTGTGCGCGCAGAAGGCGCAGCCGGTACCCCGCTGGAAGAGCATGCCGTGGCCGCCGACCTGGCGATAGAACTCGCGCTCCTCAGGCGGTGGCTCGTAGGCGGTGGCGCACTCGGGGCAGATGCGGCGGACGAGTCGCTGCGCCAGCACGCCGCTGACGGCCGAGCTCACCATGAACGACTCGATCCCCATCTCGAGGAAGCGGTAGATCGCGCCCACGGCATCGGTGGCATGCAGTGACGACAGCACGAAGTGGCCCGTCAAGGCGGACTGCACCGAAATCTCGGCCGTCTCCTTGTCGCGGATCTCGCCCACCAGGATGGCGTCTGGGTCCTGGCGGAGGATGGCGCGTAGCCCGTTGGCAAACGTGATCCCGGCGAGGCGATTGATCTGGATCTGGTTGACGCCCTCGAACGTGTACTCGACCGGGTCCTCGATGGTCATGATGTTCTGCGCCACGCTGTTGAGCTCGTTGAGGGCGGCGTAGAGCGTGGTCGTCTTTCCGCTTCCTGTCGGGCCGGTCACCAGGATCATGCCGTAGGGTGACTTGACTAATCCGCGGAAGGTCTGGAGCGCGGCCGGAGAAAAACCCAGGGTGTCGAGGCGAAGGATGGAGCGCGAGCGCTCCAGCAGCCGCAGCACGACTTTTTCGCCCCAGATGGTTTCGATGGTCTGGATCTGCCCGTCCTGGCTGTGACGCCGGTCGACGATGTCGAGGTTGGCGAGCAGCTTGACGCGAGACGAGATCGGCGCCGCCAGGGTGGCGGGTAGCCTGGTGGCGTCGTGCAGCACCCCATCGATCCGAAAGCGGACGCGCAGGTGGTCCTGTTGCGGCTCGATGTGGATGTCCGAGGCGCGTTCTTCGGCCGCCTGCGCGATGATCAAGTCCACGATCTGGACGACGGGCGCGTCCTGCTTGACGTCCTGCAAACGGCGAGGCACCGGCTTCGGCTGCAGCGACTCCTGGAAGGAACGGACGTTTTGATCGACGCCGGTGCGCAGCTTGTAGGACTGAGTGATCGCTCGGTCGATCTCCGAGCGCACGCCCAGCAGCGGCTTGATGCGTTTGCGGGTGAGCACCTTTAGTTCGGCGAGTAGCGCCAGGTCGCCCGGGTCGACGGTGGCGACCTCGAGCACGTCCTTCTCGAGGCGAATGGGGAGGATGGTGTGCTCTCGGGCATAAGCTTCGGGGATCAGCGCCAGCGCATCCTTGTCGATACGCGAGCGGGTGAAGTCGATCTGGGGCACGTTGAAGTGCACGCTGAGGACGGCAGCGAGCGCCTTCTCGTCGACCATCCCCTGGGCGAGCAGCACCTGGCCCAGCGGTCGGTGTTGGCGCCGCTGCGAGGCCAACGCATCCTCCAGCTGCTGGGGTGTGAGCAAGCCGTTTTCGAGGAGCAGCTCACCGAGCCGCTTCTCCTGTCGAAGCCCGAAGCGGCCCTCCGGCTGGCGTTCGACGGCGCTCATGCGACCCCTCGCAGCGGAGCTTCCAGCTGCCGCCGGATCTCGGCGAGCGCTTCAGGAGTGAACCGGAGATGCCGGCCCGGGGTGCGGAACGCCGGCTGGATCGCGCCGCGGTTCACCGCGCGGATCAGCGTCGATTTGCTGATCCCCAGCCAGCGCGCCGCCTCGCTCGTGGAAAGCGCCGGCTTCATGACCTCTTCAACTGGAGCAAACGCGTCAACCGGCTCGAACATGCGCCGCCTGCGCGCGGCGGGAGCCGCCTATGCCGCCAGCCGGCGTAACTCTTCCGGGTGTTGGGCGCGCGCCGCGGCGGCACCGAACTCGACGAGACCGGCCCGAATCAGCTCGCTCAGGCTGCGTTCCATCGTGTTCATGCCATCCTTGGCGCTCGTCTCGAGCACGTTGCGCAACTGGCGCGTTTTGCCTTCTTTGATCAGGTTCTGGACCGCAAGCGTGTTGAGCAGGACCTCGAAGGCGGCGACGCGGCCCGGGCCGTCCCTGCGCGGCAAGAGTTGCTGGTAGATGACCGCCGCCAGCGTATTGGACAGCTGTACGCGGACCTGCTGCTGCTGGTCGCCCGGGAAGACGTCCACCATGCGATCGACCGCCTGGGTGGTGTCGTTGGTGTGCAGGGTGGCGAGCACCAGGTGACCGGTTTCGGCGATCGTGATCGCGGCCGAGATGGTCTCGAGGTCACGCATCTCGCCGACGAGCAGTACGTCGGGCGTCTGCCGCAGGGCGGCGCGGAGCGCATCCGCGAAGGAGGCGACATCGGCACCGACCTCGCGTTGCTCGACAATACTTCGCTGATGCCGGTACACGTATTCGATCGGGTCCTCGATCGTGATCACGTGGCAGGGACGGGTGGCCACGATGTCATTGACCATCGCCGCCAGGGTGGAGGACTTGCCGGATCCGGTCGGACCCGTCACCAGGATCAGGCCCTGGCCGAGGCGCGTCAGCCCACGAACCACGGTGGGCACGCCGAGCTGGTCAAAGTTCGGGATCTGGTATGGAATCAGGCGCAACGCCAGGCCGACCGATCCCCGCTGCTTGAAGGCGTTGATCCGAAAGCGCGCGTGGCCTTTCCAGTTGAAGGAGAAGTCGAGGTCGCCCCGCGATTGGAAGCGAGCCCAGCGCTCGGGGGAGAGCACCTCTTGCGCCATCTGCTCGATCTGGTCGGGGCGGAGAGGATCGGGCCCAATCGGAACGAGGGCACCATCCTTGCGCATGGTGGGCGCGGCGCCTGCCGTGAGGATCAGGTCCGAGGCGCTTTGCTCGAGCAGGATCTGGAGATAGGCGTCGATGATCAAGGGATGGGCGTCGGCGGGCTGGCTCGGAGGAGCGGTTGATTGCTTGACATCCTGTGCAACCTGCTGGGCGCAGCCTTCTTGCTTCCGCTTGGGATGGCGCTGGGCAGCTTCTTCGAGGTCGTCCTCGATCGCCTGCCGCGGGGCGAATCCCTACTTTGGCCGCCGTCGCATTGCCGGACCTGCAAGCATCGCCTGACGCCCGATGAACTGGTCCCCGTGATCAGCTACCTGGCCCAACGGGGCCGCTGTCGCTCGTGCGACACGCCGATCGGGCGCGGTGTCCCCCTTCGCGAAGGAGTTAGCGGCCTTGCCCTGGGGTTGCCCTGGGCCATCGTCGGATGCGCGCACCCCTTCGTGGCGCTCGGCGTCGGCATCGGGGCCCTGCTGGTTTTCTGGATCGCGCGTGGCGCGACCCAGGGTCGCCCAACCCCGGCCTGACCGCAATTAGAACCGCGAACGCTCGTTACTGCCTCGGTAACAACCGCATGAAAATCGCGGAGCCGGCGATGCGCAACGTGCTCGGTGTCCGCCGTGTCCTAGGCCTCGTCCTTATGCTGGCCGCGGTGGCCGCCGTCGCCTATCTCGAACGATCGGTCGGCGGGGATTTCGATTTGCGCTTGGTGTATTTCCTCATCGTGCTCAGCGGCGCGATGCTGCTACCGCGGTCGGTGGCCCTCGCGGTTGCAGCAGCGGTCGCCATCGTCAGTGTCGGGGTCACCGGGGTAACGGGAACGGCGCTGATCGTCAATGGGCTCACCCACCTGGTGATGTATGGATACGCGGCGCTGCTGACGAGCAACTGGGAGCAGGAGCGGCGGCGGCTGATGCGGATGAGCCGTGTCGATGGGCTCACCGGCCTGCGCAACCTGCGCGCCTTGCAGGAGCAGCTCCCGACCTGGCTGGGCCCTGCGGCGCGGACCGGCCGGCACATGGCGGTGATGATGATGGACGTCGACGGGTTCAAGGAAGTCAACGACCATCTGGGTCACGGCGTCGGCAACGAATTGCTCAAGGAGGTCGCCAACCTGCTTCGGTTCGCGGTCCGCGTGGGCGACGAACCATACCGATTCGGCGGCGACGAATTCGTGCTGCTGCTTTCGGATGCGGACGGTGAGGGCGCGCAGGTCGTCGCCACCAGGATCCAGGAGATCTACCGATCGATGGGGCAGACGCTTCGAGGCACCGACGTGCAGGTGTCCTTCGGTATCGGCATCGCCGTCTTCCCGGAGGATGGCTCGACCCCCGACTTACTGCTCACGCGCGCGGACGAAGCCCTGCTCGCGGCCAAGCGCTCGGGTCCGGGAAAGGTCGCGCGCTACGAGGCCACGGCGGCGGCCGCCGCTTAGGGCCGGCAGGTGAAGGACTGCGGCGTCACGGAATAGCCCGGGGTGCTGAAGACCAGCTGTACGCTTCCGGGTGAGGTCGGTGCGGCCCAGCTATCGGTCGTCACCGCATGCGTCGACGTGTCGCCGGCGGCCACGACGATGCTGTAGACCTGCCCGGCGACCGTCCCGGTGCTGTCCGTGTGCACCCAGTGGTAGGACACGGTGCCGCCTGGACCCGCCGGTGCCATGTGGAATGTCCCGGTCGATGTGACCGTACCGAGCTTGCACTTGGTCG
>VBFF01000004.1:3054-4219 GCA_005889285.1 Chloroflexota bacterium | reverse complement strand
AAGGGCACGATGAAGGTCAGCACGCGCGCCCGCGGGAAATAGAGGACGTAGGCCGCCAGGATGCCGGAGATGGCGCCGCTCGCGCCCAGCATAGGCAGGGTCGAGGTCGGGTCGATGAAGATCTGCAGCAGGCTGCCGGCGATGCCAGACACGAAATAGATGATCACGAACTTGATCTCGCCCAAGCGATCCTCGACGTTGTTGCCGAAAATCCAGAGGAACAGCATGTTGCCACCCACGTGCAGCAGGTTGGCGTGAAGGAACATCGAGGTGATCAGCGTGCCGAGGTGGCGGCCGGCGGTGATCTCGGCCGGGATGACCGCGTACTGCGCGATCGCGTTCTCGTCCATCACCGGGTTTTGGGCGAGATAGAAATAGACCGCGAAATTGATCAGGATCAGGCCCCAGGTCAGGAGTGACGGCCGGCGGGTGGGGTTGTAGTCCCGAAGGGGAATCACGAGGCGAGCGCTCGGGGCATGAGCTTGGCATCCTCCATGAGGCGCCGGAGGGCGGGAAGCTCACTCGCAGCCAGCGGGGGCAGCGGCGGTCTCGGGTCGCCATGGTCGTATCCCAGCAGGCGCAAGCCGGCCTTGAGTCCGGGGACGCCCAGGCCGCCGCTCAACGCCTCGCCCAGGGGCGCGATGGTGCGCTGCAGCTGACGCGCCTCTTCTTTGCGTTGCTCGAGCCAGGCCTTGCGGATGGCGGCGGAGGTGTGCGGCGCCAGGTTGGCGAGCGCGGCGATCGCGCCGTCCGCCCCGGCTTCGAGCGCGTCCACCAGCTTTTCGCCCGCGCCGGCCAGCAGCACGAAGTCTGGCCCGAGCGCCTTCCGCAATCCAGGAAGCCTCGCGATGTCACCGGATGAATCTTTGAGTCCGGCGATGTTGGCGTGCCCCGTCAGCCTGACGATCCACTCGGCGCCCAGGTCATATCCCATGTGCGCCGGAACGTTGTAGATCAAGATCGGGATCGGGCTCGCCTCGGCGACGCTGTGGTAGTGGGCGCGCAGCGCCTCAGCGGTGAGCTGGCGCCTGAAGTAGCTCGGCGCGATCACGAGCGCCGCCTCGGCCCCTTCCGCCGCCGCCGCTCGGGTCCGTTCGATGGTGGCCTTGGTCGATTCGGCGCCCGTCCCGGCAATCAGGCGGAGCGGCGCCGGCAGAGCCTCGCG
>VBFF01000004.1:2456-3042 GCA_005889285.1 Chloroflexota bacterium | reverse complement strand
TCCCAGCGCGACCACGCCGTCCAGGCCGCCATCACGGAGGTACTCGAGAAAGCCGGCCGCCGGCGGCCGCAGCGCGCCGTCCGGCGCGAAGGCGGTCGCGATTGGGGGGAAGATCCCGGCGAGCCAGGCAACGCCCATCTGGCGATTCTATGGACTGCGGGGGCCCGCGCGTAGACTCCCGTTGTGCGTGGGGTGCTCCTGCTCGGCGTGCTCTTCCTCGCGGGCTTCCTGCTCGCGCGCGGCAATGCCAACGCCGGCGTCTTTCTCTTTCTCGCGGTCGGCTGCGCGGGTGTTGCCATTGTCATCGCCTTCGCCAGGGGTCTGGGCCGGTTCAACGGGACGATCCTGGCTGGACGTGGACGGGTAGACCGCAACCTGCTGGTGGGCGGCCTCCTCCTGATCGGCCTTCTCACGCCCTGGTCGGTCCCGGTCCCCAGCCTGCACTGGGCGCAGACATTCGGCTGGCAATCGCCGGTCGCGCTCGCGATCACCGCTGCGCTGATCGTGACGCGCGTCGGTCCCATGCGGCGCTATGCGGTCCCCGCCGTCGTCATCGCCGGGTTTGGGCTCGTGGCGTGGGCTGGCT
>VBFF01000004.1:0-2423 GCA_005889285.1 Chloroflexota bacterium | reverse complement strand
GTTTCGCGCGAGCGGCTTTCCCTTTCTCCCGATCGACTTGCTCGGCGAGGGCTGGTACGCCGCCCTGCTCGCCTTTGCCATCAGCGTCGATGGCATCGCCAGTGACGCCTCCCGCGATGATCGACCGGCCTGGCCGCGCGAGGTCTGGCCCTTTGCCGTCGTCCCCGGTGCCGGCCTGGTACGCCTGAGCTACCCCGGTCGGGGCCGGCTCTGGATGGCGGCCGCGGCCGTCAGCGTGTTCCTCTTCCAGGCGAATGCCGTCGTGCCGGCCGAACTCCAGTTTTACGGATCCTTCGGCGGCCTGCCCCCAGCGCGACCTCGTGGCGGCGCGCTCATCCCGGTGGCGTTGGGCCTGCTCGTCTGGCTGGCCTCCCTGCGGGACACGCAGCAGAAACTGCGGCTGGAGCAGAACGCGGACGCTCGTTACGCAACCGCGACGGCATTGTCGCCCGGTACCGACCCGACCCGACGAGCCCGTTAACAAACCGCTGATAGCCTCACAGCGACTGTGCCCCAAGCGCCCTTCGCGTCGCCGCGCCGCTACAGCCGTCGCTCCTTCCTTGACCGTGGGCTGCGCGTCGGCCTTGGCGTCACCGGAGGGGTCACCCTCGCGTCGCTGCTCGACGCATGCGCCACCGGATCGGGCAGCGCAGGCCCGACGCCGCCGCCTGGCGCTACCGTCATCCGGGCCCTGCTCTTCGACCAGGTCGGCTATGACCCAACCGTGCTGCAGTCACTGGCGAACAAGTTCCGCACGCTTCACGACAACAAGGTCTTCGTCTCGATCGAGACCGCGCACTACCGCGAGCTCTACGAGAGCATCCTCGCGGCCGGGCTGACGAAGCCGGCGCCCTACGACGTCGTCGCCCTCGACCAGGTCTGGGTGCCGGAGTTCGCCAACCGAAAGCAACTGCTCAGCCTGAAGGACCAGATCCCGGACGATGCCCGATCTGACATCATGCCGAGCCTGCTCGACGCCTTTGCCTACAAGGACACCAACTGGGCGATGCCGCACGTGCTCAACGTGCAGAGCCTCTACTACAACAAGAGCCAGCTGCACGCCGCCGGTTTCAGCGGGCCGCCGGCGACGCTGGAGGACTGGTACACCCAGATGCTGGCGTTGCGGCGTCGCGGGCTGGTCCCCTACACGGACTCGTGGGCGCAGGACGAGGGCCTTGTCTCGGACTTCGTCCGCATCGCGGCAGAGTATGGCGGCGACCTCTTCGATGCCGACGGCAAGCCGCTCTTGCAGCAGCCAGCGGCGCAGCGCGCCGCGGCCTTCATGCGCCAGCTCATCGACGATCGCCTGGTGCGCGCCGATGTGGCCGCCAGCAACGAACCGGACGCCATGCGGGCGTTCCTCTCCGGCGGGGTGTCCTTTACGACCAACTGGAACTTCGTCTGGGGAGCGATGAATGATTCGCTCTACTCGCAGATCGTCGGCCAGGGTTCGGTCGCGCCCATCCCGGCCGCGGCCTCAACCGGAAAGACGGCGGCCTCGGTGAGCGGCTTCCTGGGCCTGGCGGCCCTTGCCAACAGCGCCCATCCCGACCTGGCGGTCGCCTGGCTGCGCTACCTCACAAGCCCGGAGGTGCAGGCCCAGCAGACGGCCGAGCTCCCCATCTGGACCTCCCTGCAGAATTCGGCCGACCTGCGGAAAGCGAACCCGCAAATCGGCGTCTTCCTCGCCAACCTGGCAAACGCCCGCCCCCGGCCGAAGCTGGGCCACTATGTCGAGTCGTCCTCGGTGCTGCAGCGCCACCTCCACGACCTGGTGCTGGGCACGGCCAGCCCGACGACCGCCATGGCTCAGGCCCAGGCCGAGCTCATCGCCCTCCAGGCACGCTTCTCCAGCTGACCCGCTCCCATCGGTCTACGATGGAAACGGCATGTCGCAGGACGCCGGCTTCTACCGGACCGGGCTGATCGAGAGCATCATGCTGCTGCTGCTTCTCTTGCTCGCCTTTGGCGCGCTCACCGTCATGATGCGCGAGCGGTGGCTTGCCCTGGGGGCGACGGAGTCGCTCCTGGCGCGGCTGGCCGCCTCCGCGGTGGTGGCCTCGGTCGCGGTGGGGGGACTCAGCGGTGTCGTCCTCAACCTCCTCCAGGGCAGCGCCTTTTCCGACACCACGCTGTCCGCCGCCGCGTCACGCAACCAGGCGCTGCTGGGCATCGCGCTCGCGCTCGCCTTGACGATCGTGGGCATCATCCGGATCGAGATGTATCACCGACACCTCGCAAGCCCTCCCGTCCAGGAAGAGGATGCCGAGTGGAGGGTCGAGCCCCGCCGCTGACTACGACGTGCTCGGGCTCGGCGTCACCACGATCTGGGAAGCCGGGATCTCCCCGTCGAGCAGGTTCCACTTCGTGAGGATCTGGCGGTATGTCCCGTCCTGATAGATCGCCATCATGGCCTGCTGCAT
>VBFF01000089.1:5881-16165 GCA_005889285.1 Chloroflexota bacterium | reverse complement strand
CTCGTCGATGTCCCACGCCACCTCAGCGCCGGGCTCGAAGCGTGGATAGGGCAAATCGGAAATGCCTTTGCGCGTGTACCAGTCGAAGGTGATCTCATCCGGCGCGAAGATGCCGTTCTGTGCCTCGGCCTCGGCCATCATGTTGGCGACGGTGTTGCGATACGGGATGGGCAGCTGGCGCTGCGCGTCGACGAACTCGACGCTCATCCCCTGCGCCTGTGCCTTGCCCCACCGGCGAAGCAAGGCGAGCACGACGTCCTTGCCGCTGACCCAGGGCCGCAGTTTTCCACTGAAGACCACGCGCCGGCGCTTCGCCGGCGTGAAATAGATGTAGCCGGTCGACCAGCCGAAGCCGAGCTGCGTGCTGCCCACGCCGGTACCGACGGCGCCGTAGGCGCCATAGGCGCGACTGTGTGAATCGGCCCCGGGGATGAACGAGCCGGGCACGACCAGCCCCTGCTCGGGGAAGTAGAAGTGAAAGATCCCATCGCCGGGCGTCGCGTAGTACGGCTTGTTGATCTCGTGCAGCTTCGCAAAGTCGCGCCCGATCCCGGTCTGCTTGTCGTCGGCGTTCCGGCCAGAAAAGACGAAATGATCATTGGCGATGGCGGCCTGCCGCGGATAAATGGCGTCGCCACCAGTGATCTGGTTGAAGGTGTGGATGGTAAACGGCGCCGTGCCGTCGGAGGCCGGTAGCAGGTCGCACCAAACCCGCAGCGTGCCACCGGGCCGGACCTCGGCGTCTTTGTCGACTCGGTGCGCCCACACGATCTGCTCCGTGCTCGACATCGTGCTGGCGGCCTTGCGATCCGGCCACTCCACCCGCGGCAGGCGTTCGGCCGACTCGGCGAACTCGCGCCGCCCCACAGCGATGATGCCGCCGGAGCGACGGATCGTCTCTTCGATCGGCGTCAGCGGTACCGGGTCGTAACTCTTGCCCCGTGTCTCGTTGGTCAGCCGGCGGGTCTTCGAATCGAACGTCAGCACGTCGCCCTCCTGGGCATCCTCGGATGCGGCCCGGCTCTGGACCACGTGCAGGCCGAGGTTGAGCGCGTTGCGGCGGAAGATATCACCCACGCCGTCGCCGCAAACGATCACGATCTCCAGCCCGGCCTCCTCGGCGATGGCCTTCAGCCCCGCGGGGCTCATCTCGCGCGACGACCCGATGCCGAAGCGCTCGCCCGCGATCACGAACGTTTCCCCACGGTGCACGCGCTGCCGGAAATCGGGCATCAAGTACCGGAAGGTGCCGGCCTTCCAGCGCGCATCGAGATGGTCGAGGCTCTCCGAAACGCAGTCATCCGCCGGAGTGATCTGGTCGGTGTCGATGGCGTCGAGCTTCTTGCCCGGAATCTTTGGGTCCCAGAAGATGAGCGCGCGGCCTCGAACCAGGTGGCCGCTGTCAGGCGACCGCTCGACCGGCGTGTCGGCTGGAGGCTCGGGTGATGCGGCGCCCGGCTTACGACGAGGGGGCTGGATCGTGTTCAGGAGGGGCGCGATGATGCAATTCTCTCAAGTCGCTCGAGCACGGCATCGGCGGCCTCGGTGGTGCTCAGGGCGCCACCCAGGTCCCGGGTGGTGCGCCGGTCGGCCGCGGCCGACATGACGGCACGTTCGATCGTCAGCGCGCCCGCCGCATCGCCGAAGTGCCTCAGCATCATGGCCCCCGCCAGGATGGCCCCGACCGGATTGGCGATGCCTTTGCCGGCGTGTTTGGGTGCCGAGCCGTGCACCGGTTCGAAGAGCCCGCGACGGTTGTCCGGGTTGATGTTCGCCGAGGGCGCCTGGCCGAGACCGCCGACCAGTTCTGAGGCCAGATCACTCAGAATGTCGCCGAACATGTTGGACGTGACGATGACGTCGAACCGAGACGGATCCTTCACGAGTTGCATCGCGGCCGCGTCGACATAAAGATGCTCGGCCTCGATGTCAGATGCCGCCTGCCGCTCCAGAGCAAAGACGCGCTGCCAGAGATCGTGCGCGTGATAGAGCGCATTGCTCTTGTCGACCATCGTGACCCGACCTCGATGGCCGTCGGCACGGCGCTGCCGCGCCAGCTCGAAGCCGTAATGAATGATGCGCTCGACCCCCTTCCGCGTGTTGACGTCCTCCTGGATCGCGATCTCATCCGGCGTCCCGCGTTTGAACTGGCCGCCGATTCCGACGTAGGCGCCCTCGGTGTTTTCACGGACGACGACGAGATCGATGGAGGCGGCGTCGCGCAGCGGCGTCAGGCCGGGCGCCAGCAAGCGTGAGGGCCGCAGGTTGACCCAGAGATCCAGTTCGAACCGCAGCCGCAACAGCAGCCCGGCTGCGTACTGCGGATTGTCGACCCGCGGATCGCCGACCGCGCCCAGGTAGATGGCGTCGAACGTCTGGAGCTCCTTGAAGATCGTGTCCGGCAGGATCTCCCCGGTCCGCAAGTAGCGCTCAGCCCCCAGGTCATAGGTGACGCGATCAAGCTGGGTGCCGGTCGTCGCGGTGACGGCGTCCAGGACCCGCAGCCCCTGGGCAATGACCTCGGGTCCGATGCCGTCCCCGGGGATGACGGCGATCCGGAGCGGCATCGGCTACAGCATAATCGGCCTCGATTTCGAGAAGGTTTTCCCGGTATCCGCCCGTTGCGACTAGGTAGTGCTGACCGAAGAAAAGGCCCTGAGCGCGGCGCTGGGCAAGATGCGCCGCCTGCGCCGGGTTCGCCGGCTTTCGGGACTTACCTACTGGGCAGCCTGGGGATTCGTCGGCCTGGTGTGCCTGCTATTGCTGGCCGGCGGCATCGCCGGGCTCGCCTCCGCCTAACTCTTCGACGTCTCGACCAGGCGGTCCAGGACTTGCCGGGCACGCTTGCTGTCGAGCGACTCTCGGGCCACCGTCACGGCCTGGGGCCAGTCGTCCGTCCGGCCCGCTGCCAGCACCGCTGCCGCCGCGTTGAGCAGCACCACGTCCCGGCGCGGTCCGTGTTCGCCCTCAAGAACGCGGCGCAAAAGATCGGCGTTCTCGGGCGGCGTGCCGCCCAACAGGTCCGCGGGTTGCGACCGGCCGAGGCCGAGGTCTCGCGGGTCGAGCTCGTACTCCCTCACCTCGCCGTCGCGTAGTTCGAAGACGCGCGAGCCGCCCGTGGTGGTCAGCTCGTCGAGACCGTCGTCCCCGTAGAACACCAGGGCCCGCTCATGCCCGAGGTCCTTCAGCACGCGGACCATCAGGGGCGCCAGGGCGGCCGCCCCCACGCCCAGTGCCTGCCGGCGCACCCGGCCGGGATTCGCCAGCGGACCGAGGACGTTGAAGACGGTCCGGACACCGAGCTCGCGGCGGGCCGGACCGGCGTGCCGCATCGCGGGATGGAAGGTGGGCGCGAAGCAGAAGCCCATGCCGGCGACGTCGACACAGCGACGGACGCCGTTCGCGTCGAGCGTGATGTCCACCCCCAGCGCCTCGAGCACGTCGGCGCTCCCGCATCGGCTCGACGCAGCGCGGTTTCCGTGCTTGGCGACCGGGATCCCCGCACCCGCCGCGACCAGGGCAGCGGCCGTGGAGATATTGAACGTCCCGGCCCGGTCGCCACCGGTGCCGCAGGTATCGATCGCGCCGGCCGGGAGCTCGAGCGGAGTCGCGTGCGCCCGCATCGACTCGACGAAGCCCGTCATCTCCTCGACGGTTTCGCCCTTGGCTCGCAGCGCGATCAAAAGGCCGGCGAGCTGGCCCGTGGTGACTTCACCGGCCATGACCTGGTCCATGACGTCGCGCGCCTGGTCGCGGCGCAGCGCGGTCCCCTGGAGCAGTTGCTCGATCGCGTCCGCCGGCGTCACGGGCGCGGGTACTGATAGGCCGCGGGCGTGGCCATGACCAGCAGAGCCAGCAACATCCGGTAGCAGGCCTGGAAGTCGGGCGTCCGGTAGCGGATGGTCCGCCCGCCCGCGCGTTCGACCTCCGGGAGCTGGACGCAGAGATCGGCCATGCTCGCGTTCATCCAGTCGATCTCGAGCAAAAAGGGCCCCTTCGGCTGATACAACGGTCGCCCGGCCTGCTCGCCATAGGCGCGATAGGCCCCCGCCTCGATCCGCCGGCAGGCCTCGACCGGGTGGAGCGAGCGGGCCGCCTGCCGGCCGAGCGCCTCTTTGACGACGACCCCTTCGATGCCGGGCAACTCCGTGGCGGCTTCGTCGATGGTGGCCTGGTCGCCGGTGATCAGGGCGGTACGGACGCCGAAGCTGCCGGCGAGGGCGGCGTTCAGTGTCGCCTCACTCTGCTCCCGGCCGTTGATGCGCAACGCGTAGACCGTCCGGCCGCCGTAGGTGTGATCCATGATGGCGCGCTCGCGCCCCACGGATGCGTGGTAGCCGACGAAGAAGGCGACCTCGAAGGTCGGGTCGAGCCCGGCCCCCATGGAGTAGGGCTTGTCCGCGCCAGTGATGATCTCGATCCCTTCATCGAGCTCATCGAGGAGGAAGTTGCGCATGTCGCCGTGCGAGTCGTTGACGACGATACGCGTGGCGCCGGCGCGCCGCGCCCCAGCGACCGCGGCGTTGGTCTCGGCGGTCATCAACCGGCACGAACGTTCGTACTCGGGCATGCCCCGCATCACCTGCTGAAGGTGCACGATGCCCGCCATCCCCTCCATGTCAACGGAAATGAAGACCCCGTTCCGTTTCGAAGCAGTGCTCCGCCGCTTGGTAGCCAAAGCGTTCCCATTCTAGGGACGGTCGGCAGGGGCCCCCCGCCCAAGCCGCCCCCAGCCACTGGAGGGGCAAACGTTTGGCAATTCGGGCAGGTTGGATCGCCGGGAGGCAGAAGTGGGGTCCTGGTTCCGGGGGGCTTGGAACAAGAACCCCACCGGAAAGTATAGGAGAGATCCAGCCGGTTTTGCATCGGTCTTTCTCACAGATTTTTCATGCCGGGGCGGCGTCAATAGCGGGCGACCCGCCGTAACCCGTCCGCGACCTTGTCCGGGTTGAGCATGAAGGCGTGTTCGAGCGCCGGGCTGAACGGCATGGCGGGGACATCCGGGCTCGCGATCCGGCTGACCGGGGCATCGAGGCTCGCAAAGCAACGCTCAGCGAGCTCAGCCGCGACCTCCGCGCCGAATCCACCGGTCCGGTTCGCCTCGTACACGATCGCCAGGCGGCCGGTTTTCTGGATGGAGCGCACGCAGGCCTCGACATCCCATGGGCGGAGCGTGCGCAAGTCGATCACCTCCACCTCGATGCCATCGGGACTCAGTTTGGCGGCTGCCTGCATCGTCACCGCCCGCATGTATCCGTAGGTCACCACGGTCAGGTCCGTCCCCTGGCGGACGACCGCCGCCGAAGCGAGAGGCAAGAGCGCCGCCTCACCCTGGGCAACCTCCTGGCGCTCGGCGCGATAGAGCTTCTTCGGCTCTAGGAAGATGACCGGGTCTCGGTCTCGTATCGCCGCCTTGAGCAAACCCTTGGCATCGGCCGGCGTCGAGGGCAGGACAACTTTGAGTCCCGGCACGTGGCAGTAAAAGGCCTCGGGAGACTGCGAATGGTAGAGGGCACCGCGAACACCGCCACCGGTTGGCGCGCGAATCACCAGCGGACAAGAAAAATCGCCGTTCGACCGATAGCGGACTTTGGCGATTTCGTTGACGATCTGGTTGAACGCGGGATAGCTGTAGTCGGCGAACTGCATCTCGGCCACCGGCGTGAAGCCCTCGAGCGCCAGACCCTGAGCGACGGCCGCGATACTCGATTCCGCCAGCGGCATGTCCATCACGCGCTCGGCGCCGAAGCGCTGCTGGAGGCCCTCGGTCGCTTTGAAGACACCACCCTTGAGGCCGACGTCCTGGCCGAGCACACAGACCCGGTCGTCACGCTCCATTTCTTCGTAGAGCGCGTCGCGCACGGCCTGGACGAGGGTGCGCTCAGGCATCGGCGTACACGTGCCGGCCCAGCGAGGCCGGCTCCGGCTCGGGTGCGGCCTCCGCCGCCTCGGTCGCCTTCTCGACCTCGCGATTGACGTCGTCACGCATCGCCTGATCGGCCTCCGGTGACAGCCAGCCACGGGTGATCAATGCGTCGCGCATCCGCGGGATGGGGTCTTGCAGTGCCTCGGCGGCGAGCTCGGCCGGGTCGCGGTAGGCCCGCTGGTCGTCGTCCGTCGAGTGCGATTGCAGCCGCAGGACTTCGGCTTCGATCAGGGTCGGCCCGCCGCCGGAGCGGGCCCGTTGCGCCGCCTCGGCCACGGCGGCATGCACGGCAAAAAAATCGTCGCCTCGGACTCTGACGCCGGGAATGCCGTAGGCGGCCGCGCGTTCCGCCACGCCGGGTCCCGCCACTTGCAGCGCTTGCGGCACCGAGATCGCCCAGTGGTTGTTCTCGCAGAAAAAAATCACCGGGCAATGGTGGATGGCCGCGAAGTTCAGACCTTCGTGGAAGTCGCCCTGGCTGGTCGCCCCCTCCCCGAAGCTCACGTAGCAGAGGGCGCCCTCCCCTCTCCACTGCAACGCGAGGCCGATGCCAGCCGCCTTGGGAATCTGCGGGCCGACAGTGCTCGAACCGATCACGACGCCGCGGCGGCGGCTGCCGAAGTTGCCGGGAGTCTGGCGCCCACCACTCGAGGGATCGGCGGCGCGGGCGAACGCCGCGAGCATGAGCTCTTCGGGGGTGAAGCCGCAGGCCAGCGCGGCGGCGAAATTTCGATAGTAAAGACAGAACCGATCGCGTCCCGGTTGCAGGGCGGCGATGGCACCGACCTGCGCGACCTCGTGGCCCCGCGGCGAGATAATAAAAGCCAGTTTGCCAGCGCGATTCAGGACGAAGCGCCGGTCGTCGAGCGCGCGGGCTTGCAGCACGGTGCGATAGGCCTCGAGCACGCGCTCTTTAGTCAGTCCCTCAGCGTCGGTGGGCAACCGTGAAACTTTAGCGCCCGGCGACGCTGTCAGCCATGCGGCCGGACGACGCCGATACCAAAGCCGTCGCCGACCGGCAGGACGGTCGCCTCGAGTTGCTCATGGTGCAAGAAGGTTTCGTTGAAGGCCCGCAGGGCGTCGGTATTCTCATCGTGCTCCCCGGCGGCAATCCGGCCGCTCCAGAGCACGTTGTCGACGGTGATCATGCCACCGGGCGCCATCTTGGGGAGCAGCGCGTCCAGATAGGCCGCGTACTCGGGTTTCAGAGCGTCGATGAAGGCGAACTCGATGCCCGGGGCGAGCCGAGGCAGCACGCGCAGTGCCGGCTCGTTGATCACCCGCACCCGGTCAGTGACGCCGGCCCGAAGCCAGTAACGGCGAGCCCTGTCGGTGCGGGTTCGATCGGGATCGATGGTGTCGATACGACCGCCCGCCGGAAGGGCGCTCGCCATCCACAGCGTCGAAAAGCCGATCGCCGTGCCGATCTCGAGGACGCGCTTGGGGGCGAGCGCCGTCACCAGCACACGGAGCAGGCGGCCCGCGGCGGGGTTGACGATCGGCACCCCCTCGCTCCGGCCGGTCTTGAGCATTTCTTCCAGAACCGGCCCGAGCGGCGCATGCACGCCGTCCAGGTACTCGAGATCTCGTTCAGCGACGAGCATGCGCCACCTGCATGGCGGGGAAATGATTCAACGGACCGTGCCCGTGTCCCAGCGCGGGAGCCGACGCCAGGGCGCGCGAGACATAGTCGCGAGCCCCAGCCACGGCACGCTGGAGATCCTGGCCGGTGGCCAGTGCGGCGGTGATCGCCGCCGAGAAGGTGCAGCCAGTTCCGTGCGTACTGGTGGTCACGATTCTCGGAGCAGGATACTCGTGGACACCCTGGCCATCGACCAGCAGGTCCACGATCGGATCGTCCTCCGAGTGGCCGCCTTTGATGACGACCGCCTGCGCCCCCAACTCCATGATGGCGAGGGCGGCGGCCACGCGGTCGTCTCGAGTGCGGATCGTTCGCCCGGACAGCACTTCGGCTTCTGGAATGTTTGGTGTGACGAGGTGCGCCAGGGGCAGCAACCGCCGGCGCAGGGCATCGACCGCGTCTTCACGGAGCAGGCGGTCGCCGCTCTTCGCGACCATCACCGGGTCGACAATGAGCGGGCCGAGCCGATGGCCTTTGATGCCGGCGACCACGACGTCGATGATGACCGTGCTTGAGAGCATTCCTGTCTTGAGTGCGGCAATGGAAAAGTCTTCGGCAACGGCGTCGAGTTGCGCGGCGATGACGCCGGCATCGACCTCCTGGACGGCCCGCACGCCGACGGTGTTCTGGGCGGTGATCGCCGTAATGACGGTCACGCCGTAGACGCCAAGCGCGGCGAAGGTTTTCATGTCGGCCTGGATGCCGGCGCCGGCTCCGGAGTCGGAGCCGGCGATCGACAGCGCAACCGGCAGCGTCATGGCATCACTCTACGAAGACCGAGATATGACCCCGCCGCGACGAGGACGCTGGCCACGCCGGAGATATCCGCCCCATGCAGCGCGTCGATCAGAGGCTGATTCAGATAGTGCACGCCGGGAAACGCCGTGGAGAACAGGTTCGGGTAGTTGACGAAGACGAGGCTGGCGGCGGTGCCGATCACCCAGGCCAGCACGGCGGGCCGGACTTTGCCCTGGCCGAAGACGAAGAAACTCAGCAAGACGACGGCCGCCCAGGCCGGCGCCCAGAGGTACGTGAGGATCAGAAAGTCCTGATAGAAGAGGTGAAAATCCCACACGACGACGGCCACGGTGGCGATCGCGGCCCCGAGAATGCCGGCCGCGAGCGCCGTCTGCCATCGCACCAGACGAATGCCCAGCGTCTGCGCGACGAGCCCGGCGGTGTACACGTCCAGATAGTTTGCCCAGATCTCACCCAGGATGACAAAGGCAAAGAATGGCACCGCGACCGCGGCTGGAGCATGCTGCGTGATGACCGCTAGGACACCAGAGTCGCCCGCCAGCTTGGGATCGATTGTCGGCAGGAGCAAGCCAAACAATCCCAGTAACACCATCGGCAGCGTGACCCCGACGATCGGCCACCAGGTGACCGCCCGCACGGAGCTACTGGCGGGTAGGTAGCGCGAGTAATCACTGGCAAACGGATACCAGGAGGCGACCAGCGCGAAGCAGCTCATCACGCCGAGCACGAAGGCCCCCAGGTAATCATTCCCTGCCGCGGTCGCGCCGGCGCTCCAGTGCATCTGGCCGGCCAGAAGCGCAAACAAGAGTAGTGAGATCGCCGCGAACGCGACCGCCCCGAAGGTCTCGAAGACCTTGATCGTCCGGTGACCGTAAACGGCGACAGCGACGCTCGCGGCAGCGATGACGAGCACCCAGGGAAACAAGAATTTCCCGGCCAGATCGGGATGGATGCCCGCGACCCGGAGCAGCTGAACGCCCGCCAGCGCCGCGATCACGGTGTCGACGGCGAACCAGCCGACGCCCAGAAAGAGGGTCAGGACGGCACCAGGATAGGCACCGCGGTTGCCGAAGATGCGCCGGGTGAAGACGATCTGCGGCAGGCCGCTTTTCGGTCCGGTGTTACTGAGAAGGCCGAGGATCACCGCCCCGGAAAGCGTGCCAATCAGCACCGCCAGCAGCCCGTCCCAAACGCCCAGCCCGTAATAGGTCGTCAGCAGGCTCGCGGTCAGGAGGCTGGCGTAATTGACGAAAGCGCCCGCCCAGAGAAAGCCCAGTTCCCTCGGACGGCCGTGTCGCTCGGCGTCCGGAATGGCGTCGATGCCGTGCGTCTCGACCTTGAGAAAGGCATCTGACGAGATTTCGTCGACCTGTGCGGTCAAGTCTTCCCTCCGCTGGCATTACCCAGATCAGGTTCGAAGGGTTGGTGGAGCATTCCACCTCTCAGCGTTCCAAACGCACCCCGTTTATTCGAGTATAGTTCGCCCGGCGCCGAAGCAGCTTATAGCAGCCGGAACGTTGTCATGATGGACCACGCCGTACTGCCCGTGCTGTCAGTGCTGGTGCTCCCAAGGTCGAATTGCACGACGTAAACCGTGGTCCGAAGCGCGCTGGTGCCCACGACCACGTACTCGACAAACTCCTCGGTGACAGCCCCGCCAGGATCCGCGAAGGTACGCCTGAACCTGAATTGTTCGGCCTCTCCCACCGGAAGGGTGACGCGTGTATGGGCAACGTCCTCTGCGCCGGCCACCGCCAGAGCCCTATCGAGGGCCGCGACATAGTCATCCATAGAGGTAGGGCCGCTCACCCGTCGCTTGAGAGCCAGGTTTGCACTCTTGTCGTTGGCTTCTGCGTAGAACTTCAAACCGGTTGTCGGTTTCTCCCCGCGAGCTGCCGCGTCATAGGCGACGCTCGCCCAATCCGCTGGAAGCTGGATGGCAAAGCCCGACACTTGA
>VBFF01000089.1:0-5716 GCA_005889285.1 Chloroflexota bacterium | reverse complement strand
CGGCGAGGTAGGCAACAATTGACCGCTGCCCGAGATAGATGCCGACCGCTGCCAGCACGGCGCTGAGAAGAAGTGCGGCTGCCACCAGCGACGGGCTGGCACCCAGAAATCTGACGAAGCCGGCGAGGAATCCGCCGAGGAGCAGCAAGAAGATGAGGCCCGCCCGGACGCGGATGTTTTTATTGGCCGCTGCCTTTTTGAGGTCATCGAGCTGCTCCCAGATCACGACCCAGCCAATGATCGGAATCAGAGTCCACCAGAACGACCGAGCTCGGGGGAACGCCTCGCGCCCGGTGAATTTGAAGAGCTGCCATCGCCACCAGATCGGGTACGTCAGGAAGCCAACCAGCGAAAGGATCCCGACGCGGGCCGGACTCCGATACAGGTTTGTCCCCGGCCTGGGAACCTTGATGTCGGGTGGCGGTTCGTCGATCGCCCCCGGCAGGATCGTGCTGTCCATTGCCCCTCCCTAGCCGCCTCTACGCTACCAGTAGCGTTCCTCCTTCCAGGGATCGGCGGCGTTGTTGTAGCCGTTGCGTTCCCAGAAACCGAGCCGGTCGTGCTCGACCCATTCGAGCCCCTCCAGCCACTTCGCGCTTTTCCACGCGTAGCGCTTGGGGACGACCAACCGCAACGGCCCGCCATGGTCCGGCGTCAGGTCGGCGCCGTCGTGGCGGTAGGCGATCAAGACATCGTCATCGGCCAGGATCTCGACGGAGAGGCTCGTCGTGTAGTCGGCGTCGCAATGCGCGATGACGTAGTGGGCGTTGCCGCGTGGCTTGGCCAGCGCCACCAGGTCTTTGAAGGCGACGCCTTCCCAGTTGTTGTCGAGCCGGCTCCAGGTCGTGACGCAGTGCATATCCGCCCTGATCGACGTCAGCGGCAACTTCCGTACCTGGTCCCAGGTGAGCGTCGTCGGGGCGTCGACTTCGCCATAGAGGCGCAGGCGCCAGCGGTCCATGTCGTAGCGCGGCGGGCTGCCGTATGACAGCACCGGCCACTTCAGCGTGAGCACCTGCCCGGGCGGTAACCGATGCGGATCCTTGACAACGCGGGGATCCTGCTCGCGGTCCCGACGAAAGATCATGAGTCCCCATCCGGACGGGACGCGTCTGCCGGCTGCTTGAGCTCTTTGCGGAACTGGTCGAAGGCGTCGACCACGACGTCGCTCACGCCGTAGACGCTGAGGACGCGCTCGAGGGCACCCTGGACGTCGGCTTCGGGTACGAGGTCCGTCTGCACCTCGTACCAGGGGACTTCCTTGCCCTCGGCCGTCGTCCAGCGGCCGTCTTGGAAGCTCACCGGCACGAAGCCATGCGGGTTGTCCGGTTCGTCGCCAGTCACTTGCCTAATCTATATCGGCGCGAATGCCCCTGCTCGATTCCGTTCCGATAACAAGTTGCCGCGAGTGCGTGGTACAGCTGACCCTCCCGCTTGCGCTCTTCTTGATGCTTGCGGAACTCACTGCCGGCGGCATGGCCACCGTCGCCTACCTTCGGCTGACGGGAGGGCTGACCCACGGCTTCCTGAAATTCGTCACGGTTACCTATGCCATCCTCGGCATCCTGGCGTTCCTCGTGATTGTGGCTGGCCCGCCCGGCTTACACGACCAGCTCCTCTCCGTTAACCAACCGGCGGCCAGTGCCCTGGTCTTCTTGCAGGGCGTGCTCGTCGTCGCCCTGATCGCCCACACGGTTGTCATCTGGCGCCGCGATGCATCGCCCCTCAGTTGGGCGTTGACGCTCTTCGCCTCGGTCCTGCTGCTTGCCGGCATCGCCGCCGCCCTCTGGCCTCTGGCCGGCTCGCTTCTCAACGGCGCCGCCATCGCGCTGGTGGTGGTCCTGTCCGCCACCGTCCTGGGTGCGGCGACCACCGGGATGTTGCTCGGCCACTGGTACCTGGTGACGCCCGCCCTGAGCAACCGCCCCTTGCTGCGGGCTATCGGCGTACTTCTGGTGAGCCTCGTCCTGCAGGCGGTGCTCTTCCCCCTGACGCTCCGAGGCCTCGCCCACGGTTCCGGTTCGCTGACCCATCCGCTGACGCTGAGCCCGGTGCTGTCGGTGCTGTGGGCGCTGGGCGCGGTCTTTCTACCGCTGGTGGCGGCCGGGCTGGCGTGGCCAACCTGCCGGCTCCGCTCGTTCATGTCAACGACCGGCTTGCTCTACCTGGCGATGATCGCCATCCTGCCCGGCCAGCTGTTGGGCCAGCTCCTCTTCTTCGTCGCCGCCTCCGCCTGATAGCGCTCCTGCCGGTTACCGGATAGCCCGGCGGGAGGGTTTCTCGGGCGCCTGGAAGCTTGGTCGCTCGGCCGCCGAGCCCCTAAAATCCGCCAAACTCGACCACAAGGGGGAATCCGTATTGTCACGCTCAGTCACAAGAGTCGTCCTGATCGTGGGTGGGCCGCTCGCCGTGCTCGCCACCATCGGCATCCTTGGTAGCCTCCCGGCGCACCCGATCGCGGCCCGGCCGCTGGCTGGAGCGCACGTAACGACCCTGGGGTCATTGCAATCGGGTGTCAACGGCCTCGGGCGGATGGCACTGCGGGTCACGCCCCCGCCGACCCCCGCCCCAACCGCGGCACCGGCCGCGCCCGCCGCCCCCGCACCCGTCGTTGCCCGGCCGGCTCCGACGCGTCGCCCTCCCAGCCCGCCCATCGTCGGCGTCGGCGGGGCGGCGGGTGCCCAGTTCAGCCTCATCAACCAGGACCGGGCCGCCAACGGGGTGGCTACCCTCGCATATAGCGCCTCGCTGGCGCGCGTCGCCCAGTACCGGGCCCAGGACATGCTGAATCGCAACTATTTCTCGCACTACGATCCCTCGACCGGCCAACTCGCCTTTGTCGGACTGTTGCGACTGTGGGGCATCCCGTACAGCACGGCGGGCGAGAACATCGCCTGGTCCACCAACCCGTCGATGGCGGCGATCAATACCATGTTCATGAACTCGCCGGAGCACCGGGCAAACATCCTCAAGGCGGGCTACCACCGGGTCGGCCTGGGCGTCGCCAGCAACGGCGCAAAAACGATGGTCGTCGAGGTCTTTTCGAACTAAGCCGGGCCGCGGGCCTGCCGGCGCGCCCAGCCGGGGCCCGGGAATTTCCGAAGCCGAATCTGGGTTACTCTTGATGTCATTCGTCCAAGAAAGGGAGAGTCATGAGTAAAGCCGTTCAGGTTACGACCGCTACATTCGAGGACCAGGTCATTCTCTCGGAACAGCCTGTGATCGTGGACTTTTACGCCGATTGGTGCGGCCCCTGCAAGATGCTATCGCCGGTTCTGGAGCAGCTCGCGGTCGAGCACACCGAAGTCAAGATCGCCAAAGTGAACGTTGACGACGAGCCGGCTCTGGCTGAGCGGTATCGCGTGCGCGGGATTCCCCACGTCGTGATGTTCCGCAACGGCAAGGTCGCGGAGCAGGTCCTCGGTTACAAGCCCAAGGCCGCGCTCGAGGCCAGCCTCGGGCTCAACGGCAGCGCCCCCAAGTCCGTCGGCCCGAGTCCCGCCTGATCGTCAGCGCGCGGCTCGCGCCGCGACGCATTCGTCGCACGGGCAGAGGGCCCGCAACAGGCTGAGGCCGTAAATCCCGGTATTGTGGCCGTCCTTCCAGTAAGGACGCACGCCGAAAAGGCCGACCGGCTCGATCTGGTCGAGATCGATCTGGTCGTCGCTGAGTTCCGATGTGGTGGCCAGCTTGCCCGGGACGCCCATTTCGCCCGCACACTCGGCGCACGGGCAGTTCCAGCGGAGTAGCTCGAAGTCGTACGCGGACTGATGGCTATCCGCCCATTGGATCGTCAGCAGCCGTCGCGCGCGGTCGGCCAGGATGTCGAGCGGCCGTTCTCGATCGGCGGCCTCGGCGACGTCCGCGCTAGGCGGCTTCGTCGTCGCCCGGGGCGAGGGTCAGATCGAGGTCCTGCCAGTTCGGCACCCGGCGCAGCTCGGCGAGCTCCAGCATGACGCGGCCTTGCGCCTCGAACACGGCGTCGTGGACCCCGTTGAGGTCATCGGGATCGATCCGCTGAATGCGATCCGCCAGCTGCGCGTCGTGGCGGGAGGCGTAGGCCACCACCAGATCCCGGATGTCCTCCGGGAGGACGCGCTCGCCCGCCAGCCGGAGTTCCTCCAGCCGGTCGAGGAGGGTGTCCATCGCGGCGATCCGCCAGTAGGCGAGCCGCACCGGCGCGTGCATCAGCTCAGCCTCGGCGGCTGCCTGCGTCATGTCGCGCACCGCCGACTCGTAGGCCGTCGCCCGGGTCGACATTGCCATTTCCTGAATCACTGATAACTCCTGTGAACGCCCGCGGGGGGCCCGTCACTCCTACCCGTTCCTGGAACCCAATAAACACAGCGAGGGCGGAAATTCCGCCCTCCATTTGCCGGATTCCTGACTACGCCAGTATAAGTTCCCGCCAAAATTCCGTCAATCGGGTCTTTACCCGACCCGGATCCCTACCCCGACTCGGATTTGGACTCCCGGGAGAATCCAGGTGTCTGTCCGCGACGTTTGTCCCGACGCAGGTACATCCGGTCGGGACCGCCGGCAGGGCCGGGCGGGAGGATGGTGAAGAGCTCGAACCCGTCTTCGGACAGCTGGTTCGCCTCCTCGACGGTGTTGACCACCTTGTATTCGAACGGCATCTCAGCGCCTAAGCATAGGGCAAGCTCAGGGCAGCTCGCCTAGAACTCGCAGGCCGGTCCCCGAGCCGACGATGGCCGCCCGGGCCATGCCGAAGAACAGTCCGTGCTCGATCACGCCGGGGATCGCATGGAGCGCTACGCCGAGTGCCGCATCGACCGTGCCGAAGCTGGTGTCGAGCACCAGGTTGCCATTGTCGGTTTTGAAGGGACCGCCGGGCGCCATGCGGAGCTCGGGTCTGCCGCCAAGGGACTCGATCGAGCGTCCCGTCGCCTGCCACAGAAAGGGCAGCACCTCGATCGGGACCGGGCCACGCCCCAGCCGGCCGACCAGCTTGCTCTCGTCCGCGATCAGCACGAATCGGCGGCTGGCATGCGCCACGATCTTCTCTCGGAGCAACGCCCCGCCGCGCCCCTTGACGCAGTTGACGGCCGGGTCGATCTCGTCGGCCCCATCGACGGCCAGGTCGAGTGAGCCGTCGGCTCTATCCGTGATCGGGATGCCGCCGGCCTCGGCCAGGGCGCGGCTCTCGCGCGACGTCACGACCGCCTGCACCGTGAGGCCGTGCCGAACTCTGGCGGCCAGTCCCTCGATGAAGTAGCGGGCCGTGCTCCCCGTTCCCAGGCCGACGATGGTGCCGGGCTTGACCAGCTCGAGGGCGCGCTCCGCGGCGGCCTGCTTCTGCGCCTCGACTTCGGCTGACGCGGTTGTCATTTACTTGATAGAACCGCTGTCAGCTAGAATCGACGGGATGGGGCGGCTGATGGAGAGCGTTCCCGGACGCGTCATCCGCAAGTTCCTCGAGGACCAGGCGCCGAACTGGGCGGCGCTGATCGCCTGGAATGCCCTCCTTGCCATGTTTCCCATCGTGATCTTTGCCGCCTCATTGCTCGGCTTTGCGTTGCGGCTCTTCGGTGCGGCGAACGACGCCGTGTACAAGACCATTTTCAGCGCCATCCCTGGCGACCCCCAGCAGCAGACCGAGCTTGTCAAGGCCGTCAGTGGCGTGAAGAGCCAGAGCGGCCTGCTGTTCATCGTAGGCCTGGCCGGTCTGCTCTTGGGAGGCTCGGCGTTGTTCGGT
>VBFF01000003.1 GCA_005889285.1 Chloroflexota bacterium | reverse complement strand
GCCCGGATCGTCGGGACCGCCTTTGCCTTCGGCGGTGTCGCGCTCGAGAGTGAACAAGGCGGCCACGTAGGGGCGGCCATCGCCCAGTACAACGGCTTGAGCGATCCCTCGTTGACTTCTAAGTTGGGTCTCCATGGCGCCGGGCGCGACGTACTTACCGCCCGAGGTCTTGAAGAGATCCTTCTTCCGGTCCGTGATCTTCAAGTAGCCGTTCTTGTCCAGCTCGCCGATGTCACCGGTTTTCAGCCAGCCGTCGACCAGGGTCTCCGTGGTGGTCTTTGGGTCCTTGAAGTAGCCCTCGAAGACGTTGTTGCCCTTCACCAGGATCTCGCCGTCCGAGGCGATGCGGACTTCGACCCCCGGCAACGGCAGCCCCACGGTGCCGAAATGAGCGTCGCCGGGCCGGTTGAAGGTGGCGGGCGCGGTCGTCTCGGTCAGGCCGTAGCCTTCCAGGATCTCGATGCCGAGCCCATAAAAGAATCGGAGCATGTCGGGTGATACCGCAGCTGAGCCGCTGATGCAGACTTCGACTTTGTCGAAGCCGAGCGTCTCCCGGATCTTTCGGAAGACCAACCGGTCGGCCAGCGACCACTGCCATCGCACCCATGGCGCCGGTGCCTTGTGCTGCTCGTACGCCGCCGTACGCAGCGCGCCCACCAGCAGGGCCCAGTCGCGGATCATGCGGCGAGGGCCGCTGACCTTGTCCATCTTTTCGCGAATTCCGGCGTAGATCTTTTCCCAGAGCCGCGGTACCGACGTGAAGTACGTTGGACGGACCTGGGCGACGACGGCCATGACCTGGTCGATGCTCGGGCAGAAGTAGACCTCGCAACCGGTGCAGAGCTGGCGAAGCTCGCTGACCACGCGCTCGAGCACGTGAGCCAGCGGCAAGTAGGAGACCACACGATCATTGGGGTCGCCGCGGAAGCACTGTAAGGTCGCCACCGCCGTCCAGGTGAGGTTGCGATGGGTCAGGATCGCGGCCTTGGGCAGGCCCGTGGTGCCGGACGTATAGATGAGACTGGCGGTGTCCTCCGGCCTCACTGCCTGCCAGCGGCTGGCAAACAGCCCCGGGCGGCTGCGTCCGAACTCGTCACCGCGCCGCAGCGCCTGTTCCCAGGTGAGGACCCAACCTTCGCCTTCCGGCGCGTCGCCCTCGATCAGGATCACCCGTTGCAAGCCGGGCAGGTCCGGGCGCAGGGCGATCACCTGGTCGAGCAGCTTCCGGTGCTCGACGATCAGCACCTTCGATTCTGAGTGGTTCAACAGGTACCTGACCTGCTCGGGCGCATCGGACTGGTAAATGGCGACCGTCACCAGCCCGGCGTGCGCGATGCCGATGTCCGCGATCTGCCACTCCGGCCGGTTCGAGGACCACAGTGCCACCCGATCCTGCGGACTGAGCCCCTCGGCAAGCAGGGCGTTGGCGACCCGGCTCACGGCCCGGCTGTAGTCCGCCCAGCTGATCGGCGTCCAGCGTTCCCCTGCTTTGAAGTGGAGTGCGGGCGCGTCACCCCGGCGCTGCGCGGTCCGCTGGAACAGCGCCGGTACGGTTTCGGGCAGCTCGCTGGGCATCTCCGCGGGCGCCGGCGCACGTACGGCCGCGTTCATGCCGCCACTATAAGAGAACTTCGGAAGCTTGCCATAGGCCTTTGGTGAGTTGTTACGTATCCTTATGGGACAAAGATGGTTGTGGGCACCTGCGAGCTCATCTTCCAGTTGCCGGAAAATCACAGCCTCAAGGGAAAACGCCAGGTGAGCCGTTCCCTGGTGCAACAACTCCGCGGCCGGTTCAATGTCTCGGTCGCCGAGGTGGCAGACCTGGATCGCTGGCAAACCCTGGCAATCGGTGTAACGTGCGTCAGCAACGACAGCCGGCATGCCAACGAGATGCTGAGCAAGATCGTCGACTTCGTCGAAGATCACAATGGAGGAGCCGTCCTGCACCAGCACCACATCGAGATCCTCAGGACATGAGTCCCGCGATCAGAGCCGACGAGGTCGGCACGGTAGCGGAAGGCCCGCTTTCGGCCGTGCTCGCCGCCCTGGCGCGCGATGATCCGGGTGCCGTGGTGGCCGCGCTCGACGGCCAGCTGCACCATGGGCGCCCCGGCAGCCCGGCGGCCCTGCGCCAGCAGGTCGGAGAACGGCTGGCGACGGCGCTTACCCCACAGACCGGACGGGTCACCCGCTGGATCGACGCGCTCGCGACCTCGGCTTCTCCCACCGGCCGCCAGGTTGCCTGTTTGCTGCTCGCCAGCCGCTACCCCGAAGACCCGGAGGGGGTCCTGCGGACCGCCGAGTTGCTCGCCGAGGACCCACACTGGGAGGTGCGCGAAGCGGCCGGCGGTTTACTCGGGACCCTACTCGACCGCGACTTCACCAAGATCCGCGGACGGCTGGAAGTCCTGCGCTCCTCCCGCTCCGAGAATCTCCGACGTTCGGTGGTGCTGGCGGTGAAATACGCGGCGCGCCGAGACAAGCCGGAGCGAGTCCCGGACCTGCTGGCGCTGCTCCAGCCGCTCCTGCGGGACGAGGAGCCATACGTCCGCCGCAACCTCGGTCAGTCCGCGATCGGCGACGGCCTCTTGCGCGTCGACCCGAAAGAGACGCTGAAGTCCCTGCGCGAATGGTCGCGCGACCGCGACCAGATCGTGCGCTGGAATGTCGCGATGGCGTTCTCGAGTGCCATCGGGTCGTTCCACTGGCCGGCGGCGAAATCCATCCTCGAGCGGCTGGCGAAAGGGCCCGAGCCGCTCGTCCGCAATGCCGTCGCCAAAGCGATGCGCCGCAGCCGTCAACGCTACACCGACGAAGTGGAAGAAACCCGCTTGCGATGGCTCAAGGATCGCGATCGTGCCGCCACAGCTCAGCTGGTCGGTCCGCTGAAAAAGCGGTAGTCTCCGGCGCTGCCGCGCCACCTAGTATGGGTTTGAGCCCTTGAGTGAAGCCGTTGCGCCTCAATCGTTGATCGACGCGTTTCAGGCAACACTGCCCTGGCCGCTCGATCCCTTTCAGGTGGAGGCTATCGAAAAGCTGGAGGCGCACCAGGGCGTGCTGGTTTCCGCACCCACGAGCTCCGGCAAGACCGTCATCGCCGATTACGCCGTCTTTCGCGGCCTCGAGACCAACGCGCGCACGATTTATACGACGCCGCTGAAAGCGCTGTCCAACCAGAAGTATCGCGACTACCAGCGGCTCCATGGCGAGGGTTACGTTGGCCTCGTCACCGGCGAGAACACCCTCAACCCCGGGGCCCCTGTCGTCGTCATGACGACGGAGATCCTGCGCAACCTTATTTATGAGGACCCGCAGCGACTGGAGCAGGTCCGCTACGTCATTCTCGACGAAGTTCATTACATCGATGACTTCCCGCGGGGCGCCGTCTGGGAGGAGATCATCATCCAGGCGCCGCCGCACATCAAGTTCATCGGCCTCTCCGCGACCATCAGCAACTTCCAGGAAGTCGCGGACTGGATG
>VBFF01000002.1 GCA_005889285.1 Chloroflexota bacterium | reverse complement strand
TCGGGACGCTCTCAACCAAGTGGTTGTAATCGTCGATCCGTTCCTGCGTGGCCTCATCGGATTCGTCTGCGGGCATCGGACCGAGGCGCTTGAGTTGTTCAACTTCCTCGCGCAGCCGCATATTCGCACATCGTACCCGTGGCTCCAATACGCTGTGTCGGCGCGCAGACATCACGCCTGGCTGAAGGCGATGGCTGGGGCGGTAGGATTCGAACCTACGTGTGGCGGATCCAAAGTCCGCTGCCTTACCACTTGGCGACGCCCCAATGGTTCCGGTTCGCCCACAGTATAGGGTCGCTCCCTCTCGTCTAAACAGGATTGGGAGGGCATGGTATTTGGTCGATTCACCCGCTTAGACCACTGGCGGCGTCTAGATAGACGAGAACATGAAAACGTCCCACGTTACAAGCCGAGCCGCGCGGATCATCGCTGTTTCGTTTGCCTTGACGCTGGTCGGGTGCGGAGGCAACTCGACAACGCTAGGGGCGTCCAGCCCCACGGCGACACCAAGCGCTTCCTCCTTGCCGACTGCCACCCCGAGTCCGCAAGAGGGCGCCAGTCCGACTGCGACGCCGTCCCCGGAGCCAACGCCCCAACCCTTGCCGGTGTTTTCCTGCGCGGATGCCAGCGGCGGCTCAGAACAGCACGGCTCAGAAGTCGTGGCCGTTCGCGTCGGCCAGCATGACGGCTACGACCGCCTTGTCATCGAGTTCAACGGGCCGATTCCCGCCTACTCGGTGAAGGGCCGGAGTGGCACCTCATTCACGGACAGCCCGAAGGGTCAGACCGTCACCTTGAGCGGAACGAACGGAGTCCTGATCGTGATGCATCCCATCGTCAACTGGACGTCATATTCAGGGCCATTCGCCTTCAAACCGAACTTCCCCATCCTTCGCGAGGCGCGACAAATCGAGAACTTCGAAGGGTACCAGCAGTGGGCTCTCGGAATCCAGGGCACGCCGTGCATCCGAGTGACCACACTGACCTCACCGTTCCGACTGGTTGTCGACGTGGCGGCGACGCCATAACCGCAAGCGAGGAACCTCGGTCTCTCTGACAAAAAGAACGGGCCGGAGCGAGACGGCCCGTTCATGAACGCCCCGGTCAGCGTTAGCGCGGCATTGCTGTGGTGATGTTGTGCCACAGCTCGTGGAGCGATTGCCCCATCAGCGTCAGGGCACCGATCACCACCAGGCCGATCAGCATGAGGATCAGGCCATACTCGGTGTAGCCCTGCCCACGCTTGAGCTTCTTCACCGCGGCCCCATCGTAGCGGCGCCGTGGCACGGGTCGATGCCCCGATTGGCCGGTATCGCTACGCACCGCTCAGGCCGCCGGCTCCTGCGGAATCCGTATCCAGCCTTCGCGAATGCCGCGCGAAACCGCCTCGAGCTTGGAATGGACGTTGAGCTTGGAGAGGATGTTCTGCACGTGGGTCCGCACGGTATTGGGCGACATCTTCAGCGTCTTCGCGACCGACTCGTTGTCGTGCCCCAGGGAGAGCTCGCGCAGCACCTCCAGCTCGCGCGGCGTGAGCGGCGTGGCTGGTCCCCGTTCATCCTTCTTCTGTAGACCACGCAACAGCCGGGCCAGCATGTAGGGCGCGATCAGCGCCTCCCCCCTCGCGGCGCTGCGCACCGCCTGCACCACCTGGGCCGCGGTCTCGTGCTTGCTGAGATAGCCGGTCACGCCGGCCTGAATCGCCGACTGCAGCACCGACTCCTCTTCGTCGCTCGTCAGGATCACGACCTGGGTCTGGGGACGCCCCTTCTTGATGGCGGCTGCCGCCTCGATCCCCGAGCCGTCCGGCATGTGGACGTCGAGCAGCACCACGTCGGGGCCGAGCGCGCGGGCGGCGTTGATCGCCTCCTGGACGGTCCCACCCTTGCCGACCACCTCGATGTCGGCCTCGGTACGGAGGATGGTGGCTAGGGCGTCGCAGAAGACGGCGTGGTCGTCGACGACGAGGACGCGGATGGCTGCCACAGGGGTAGAACGAAGCTGAAGGCCGAGCCCTTGCCCCATTCGCTCTCCACCGCCATGTGGCCATCGTGGGCCTCGACGATCGAGCGGGTGATAAAGAGGCCCAGTCCGGACCCCCCGATGTTCATCGCCCGCTTGTCGAACAGGCGGGTGAACTTGTTGAAGAGCTTGGGAATGTCCTCATCGCGGATGCCGATCCCCTCATCATGGACGGAGACCTTCGCCTCGCCCTCTTTGGTGGGCGCCGCGATGACGGCGATGTTGCCGCCCCGCGGCGAATACTTGACGGCGTTGTTCAGCAGGTTCAGCAGCGCCTGCTGCAGCCGGCGGCGATCGCCGCGCACCTCGAGGCCCGGCTCGACGCGCACCCGCATGGGATAGCGGCGCGGGTCCACGGGAAAGAGATCGACCACCTCCTTGACGAATTCGGCCAGGTCGATCTTCTCGAAGTGGTAATTGAACTGGTTGTTCTCGATGCGGTTGACGGCGGCGAAGTCCTGCACCAGGTCGGTCAAGCTGGCGGCGCTGCGATGAATCCCGTCCACCAGCGCGCTGCGGGTTTCCTGGTCGAGCCGGTGCTGCTGTGTCAGCAGCGTCTCCGACTGGGTCTTGATGCTCGCCAGCGGCGTCTGCAGCTCGTGGGCCACCATCGAGATGAAGTCGGAGCGGACCTGGTCGATCTCTTCCAATCGCTCGACCCGTTCTTTTTCCAGCGCTTCGCGACGGCGGGTCTCATCGAGCTGGGTGGCGCGCTCGATCGCCGTGCGCAGCGCGCGGTCCAGCCGGGTCCGCACATCGCCGACCAGCAGCCCGGCGACCAGGGCCACGAAGAGGAAGAGAAAGACGCGACCGATGACGAAGCCCGGCGGTGGCGACACCGAGGCGAACCCGGTGAGCCCTCCGATCACGACGTAGAGCAGTGACACGACGATCGCCGTGGCGAGCGCTCCCGGCAGTCCGAGCCGGACGGCCGAGGCAATGATCAGCAGGTAAAAGAGCAGCGAGAAATCGGTTGGGGCGCCATACCCGCCGGAGAAATAGAGGATGCTGGTCGCGACCAGGAGGTCGATGCCGGTGGTGAGAAAGCCAAACCAGCGCCCCGGTCGGTAGCCGCGCACCAGAACCACCGACACCACCAGGTTGACCAGGCCCCAGCCGAAGAGGACGGTGTCGACCACCAGGACGGAGGCCTGGGAGTTGCGGTTGCCGAAGTGGTTGAGGATGACGGCGGCGGCCAGCACCACCCAGCGGCCGACCACGGTGATCCGCTCCGCGCTGGCCAGGATGGCCGACTGGCTGTCGCGGACGACAACCGAGTAGTCAGCGGTGGTCGGGTCGGCCCCGTTCGTCATTCCCCTTATAACGGAGCGGCGTCGGGGCTCCAGCCGGCTTCAGCGCCGGGTCCCACCGGGTCGCGGCGGCGGCAAGGCCCAGAAAGGCCCAGAACTGGAGGCTCAAATCGTTCTTGAAGAAGGGAACGTCGACGAGGCCGTGGGCCAGGACCGCCACGACGAAGAGCAGCACACCCAGCTGGTACGGGCGCCAGCCCGAGGATCCATGGAGCCACCCGGCGAGCGTGGCGATGACAGTCTTTACCATCAGCCAGCCGAAGGCGACCAGGCCCAGGAGGCCCGTTTCCGTCCAGAAGTTCAGCAGGATGTTGTGGGGATAGATCTGCAGCTCGGCGTAGCCGTTGCGGTAGGGGTTGATGGCGCTCGCAAAGCCCGACAAGCCGGAGCCGAAAATCGGACGGTGCGCGAGCATTCGCATGGTCACGCCCCATAACTGAAAACGAGGGAACAGGGAGTTGCGCGGATCGCTGAGATTTAACTCCTGGGCGATTCGCTTGGTCACGCCCGGCAGGCGCAGGGCGGCAGCGATGACGACCACGACGAGAACGAGCAGCAGGATTCGAAGCCGGTGCGTCAGGGCCAGCACGATGGCCACCACGAACAGCGCCAGGTAGGCCCCGCGCGAAAAGGTCAGTAAGACCGACAGGGTCCCGAGTCCGACAATGAATGCGCCGATCGCGCGCTCGAACCACGTCGTGCCATACAGCATCACGGCGGCCGCGACCACGATCACCGGCACCTCGAAGAGCGCCACCGCGTTGGACACGGTGTAGATGGCGACCGGTGGCGTCCCCGCCACGTTCAGCGTGTGGTTCTGTGCCGCCTTGAGCGTCACCTCGATATTGGGGATGGCAAGGGCTGTGAGCGCAAGGCCAAATCCGGCAAGGATCAGGCTGGCGCGACGGGGCGTGGTGACGACCGCGACGAGCACGTAGAAAAAGGCTGCCGGCTCGAGGAAGTACGCTCGGTAGAGACCCAGCGCCGCCCGGTGATCGGAGGACACGACGACGGAAATTGCTCCCGCCAGGACGAACAGGAGGATCGGAATGTCGAACCCGGTGCGCCGGACGATCGGCCGGCGCGGCAGGCTCTCGAGGATGAAGACGACGATGGTGACGAGGATGGCAGCTTCCAGGAGCGTCGTCGGATAGAAGCCGACGTGCCACCGAATCGTGTAGGCGGGGGTAAGTGCGCAGGTTGCCGCGGCGCACCCCAGCGTCAGGCGATGGGCGGCCGGGCCGGGGGCGACTGGCGGACCCTGCGTGGTACTGCGGTCAGTTGCAGTGGATAATCCTATGAATCGTCACCTCCGAGGATTCGCAGATCAAGCATCAGGTCGCGTTCGACGCCCGGCTGATCCGGTCCCTCGGCATCGGTCGCTATATTAGCGGGCTACTCCCCGCCATCGCCCGCATCCTGTCCGGTCACCTGACCGTGTTTGCCGCCGCCGACGATGTGGCACTGCTGCGAGCGATGCTGGGCGGCGAGCCTCGAATCGAGGTCGCCAACGAGAGCCCCTATCGCGTCGGCGAGCAATCGACCTTGCTGGTGCGCCTCCTGCGCGCCCGTGCCGGCCTGGTGCATTTTCCCCACTACAACCTGCCGCTCGCCTTCCCCGGCCGATCGGTCGTCACCATCCACGACCTGTTCTCGTACCGGTTTCCCGAGATCCACTCCGGCTGGTTTCCCCGCCGCGTCAACCGTCTACTGATCAGCAACGCGGTGCGGCGGGCATCCGCCATCATTACGCCCTCACGCGCGACCGCCGCGGACGTCGCGAGCCGCTTCCCCCACGCGAGGGAGAGGATCGTGCCGATTGCCGAGGCCGCGGACGGCCGCTTTGAGGCGCTCCGCAATCCGCCGGGGGAGGCAGCCTGGCAGCGGTACTTTGGCATCCGGCCGCCGTATTTCCTCTATCTCGGCCAGTGGAAGGCCTACAAGAATGTCCCGCTGGTGATCGAGGCGTTCGGGCGGATCGCCGCCCAGCGGCCCAACGTTCAGCTGGTCATTGCCGGCCACGATCCGCGGCATCCCGAGGTGGTGGCCGCGGTCTCCCGGCTGCCGCAGGGGTCGGCCGTGCTACCAGGACATCTGCCGGATGATGCCATCGCCGACCTGTATCGCGGAGCGGTGGCGGTCGTGATGGCCTCGCGAGCCGAGGGCTTCGGCCTCCCCGTGCTGGAAGCGATGGCCTGCGGCGTCACCGTCGTGTGCAGCGACATCCCGGTTCTTCGGGAGCTCGCCGACGGGGTCGCCATCTTCTGCGATCCCAACAGCGCCGCCTCCTTCGCGGCCGGGATGGTCGCGGCGATGGACGCCGCGCCTGAGGGCCCGCGGATCCGGCGCGGCATCGAGCGCGCTCGCCTCTACAGCTGGCGCGCCGCCGCCGAGGAGACGGTCCGGATTTACGAGCGCGTGCTGGCCGGCCGGCCCAGCACGCGTTCGGAGACGGACTGATGCGCAGCCAGCTCTTCGGTCGACGCTAGCCGGGCGAGCCGCTGGACCCCCTCCCGTTGCAGTGCCCGCTCGATGAGGAGGTCCGCGAAGTGCGGATTCTTGGGCAGCAACGATCCGTGCAGGTAGGTTCCAAACACATTGCCGCGGACCACACCCTCGTAGCCATCCTCCCCGTTGTTGCCCGCTCCGCGTAGCACCCGGCCAAGCGGTTGCAACCCGGTACCGAGGTAGGTCTTGCCGCTATGGTTCTCGAAGCCAACCAGCGTCGCGGGTTCAAGTCCCAGGCCGCTGGTCTCGATGACGATGTTGCCGATGTTGCGGCGGGACCCCGGCACCGTATGCAGGTCGACCAGCCCCAGCCCGGGCAACTGT
>VBFF01000001.1 GCA_005889285.1 Chloroflexota bacterium | reverse complement strand
AGCGCCGCCCGCGCCGCCTGGCCGTCGGGGGAGTAGTCGGTCATCTCGGCGTCGTGACCGGTGACGCCACGCGACGTGGCGAGGATGGGGTCAAGCACCGCCGACTGATCGACGTAGCGATCGCCCAGCTCGCGAACGGCGGAGACGGAGTCTGGCTTAGTGATCGGCGAGCAGTTGGGCCAGGTGCGCCATCACGCGCACGCCGGAACCGGTCGGACCTCGGGGCACGGTCTTCAACTCGGCGGCATCCTGCCAGGCGCTGCCGGCGATGTCGAGGTGGACCCAGGGACGGCCGTCGACGAACTCACGGAGGAACAGAGCGGCCGTGGTCGCGCCGGCCCAGGGCACGGTCGCGTTCTTGATATCGGCGATTTCGCTGTCGATCAAGCCGTCGTAATCGGCCCAGGTGGGCAGCTCCCACAGCCGCTCGCCGGCGAGGTCGGCCGAGCGGCGCACCAGCTCCATCAATGGTGGGTTGTTTCCGAAGGCGCCGATCGCCAGCGGGCCGAGTGTGCGCGCGATCGACCCCGTCAGGGTGGCGATGTCCACGATGTGGGTCGCACCTTCGTTGACGGCGTAGGTGATGCCGTCCGACAGGATCAAGCGTCCCTCGGCATCGGTGTTGATGATCTCGATCGTCTTCCCACCCGACCCGGTCACGACGTCGCCGGGCTTGATCGCCTTGCCCGATGGCATGTTCTCCGTCGTCGGGACGATGCCGATGACGTTGAGCTTCGGCTTGAGCTGGGCGATCGCCAGCATGGCGCCGACCACCGCCGCGCCACCGCCCATGTCCGATTTCATCATCTCCATGTTCTGCGCCGGCTTGATCGAGATGCCGCCGCTGTCAAACGTGATGCCCTTGCCGACGAGCGCGAGTGTGGGGCCGCCCTTGCGCCCGCCGCCATACCGGAGGACGATCATCTTGGCCGGCTCGTCCGAGCCGCGCGCCACCGCCAACAAGGCGCCCATCTTGAGACGGCGCATGTCGTCGACCTCGAGGACTTTGAGATCGAGGCCCGTCCCCTTGACGGCCTCCTTCACCTTCTCCACGAAGACGGTTGGCGTGAACGCATTGGCCGGCGCATTGACCCAGCCACGGATGCGATTCGTCGCCTCGGCGAGGACAAGGCCATCCTTGACGGCCGCCGCCGCGCTCTTCTCGCCATTGAGCCCGATGATGCTCAGGGCGTCGATTTCGGTGAGTGCCTGCTCCTGCCGCGTCTTGAGAGAGCCAGCCTCGAAGTTGCTGAGCCCGATGCCTTCCGTGGCAGCCCGTGCCATGTCGGCGGGGCCGGCGGTGGCGGCGACGGCCTTGGGCAGGATGACGGTGACCCGGCGATGCCCCCGCTTTCGGAGCACGCGGCCGGCGGCTTGCAGCGCATTGCGGAGCCGCACCAGATCCAATTCCGGGGGCTTGCCCAAGCCGAGAAGGACCGTCCACTTGCTCGGTGCGTTGCCGAGGTTGTGGACGGGCACCAGCTCCATGAACCTGCCCCGGAACTCGTGATCCGCGAGCAGCTGCGTGATGGCGCCTTTCAGCTTCTTGTCGAGGGCGACGGCTTCCGCCGGCACCGACTGCCCTTCAAAGATCGGCAGGATGAGCGCGTCCGCCTCTGCCTTTTCGGGGGCAGTGTTCAGCAGCCGAGCCTGCATGCGTCCTCCTCTCCCCCTCGCAAACGTTCCGTATTGTACGTGCCGCCTAGCGCGTGCGTTTCTGAGCCTGTCGCTCCTGGAAGCGCCGCTCCATGTCGACGAGGTCGGAATCGGTGTACCGGTTCCGACCCAACTCATCCTGACGGCTCGCCTTCGCGATGCCGAGCCGGATCCAGGTGGCAATCGTCGCCGGCGAGACGCCCAGCTTCGCCGCCGCCTCGGTGATCGAATAGAGACGCTCCTCGGCCATCAGTCGGTACCATAACTCGTGCATGGAAGCCCTCCGGCCGCCGGTGCGATGCCCCCATTGCAACGGGCAGCCCAATTGGCAGGAAGTCCGGCAGCCCTATCTCGACGAGGACCCGCCGGGCCGGCTCGGCGTGCACTCCCTGATCGGCTGGCGGTGCAACATCCGCCCCTACTTCCTGGCGGTCTCCCAGTGGGAGAGCTGAGCACCAAGCGCAACGGCTGATATCTAGGCGTCGACGACGAGGCCCTGCAGTGGACCGAGCAGGAGTCGCGATCGTCGGGAAATTCCCGGCAACATACTCAGACGGTGGGTCGCCCGCTCACCTCGTTTTCGGCGCTCCGCCTGCTCGTGCGCGATCGGCTTCCAGACCCGGTCGATGACGGCGGCGGGATCGCCGGCGACCTCGTCGACGGACCGCTGCAGATGCTCGGCCCAGAGGCGGATCCGGGTCTGCCTGGCGAGCCCGGCGTCGTGCGTGACGAGATTCATCTCGGTGTCGTTGAAGAGCGAGTGCTCGTTGAGGTTCGCCGACCCGATCGTCATCCAGGCGTCGTCGACGATGCCGACCTTGGCATGGACGTAGACGGGCCAGTCCTTCTCGCCGCCGATCGCGTAGAGCGTGCAGGCCAGCAGCCGGCCCCCCTCGCCGTCGGCTTGCACCAGCGTTCCGAGCTGGCCTCGCGTATCGTCAGCGCCGTTGTCGGGCTTGGCCGGAAGGACGAGGACCAGGCGGAACTCGGGCGTTGGCGGTCGCGCGAGCTTCTCACGCAGCACCGCCAGGATCTCCGGCGACCAGAGGAACTGATTCTCGAGATACACAAAACGTTGCGCGGCTCGCAAGCCGCGCAGGTACGACTCGAGGATGCGGAATTCTCCCCGGGGCAGCTGACGGTACATGCCGTCCGGGACGGTCCGCACCAGCTGCAGCTCGACGTCACCGGTGGCCGATGGCGTCGAGGCCGCGGGCAGCTTCTCGCCCGTGGTTGCCTCCCAGCGCATCGCAAAGTTGTGCGCCACGTCCTGCACCGCAGGCCCGGTGATCCTCGCCGCGACATCGTGCCAGCCGACCTCACCACGCGCCTGGTGCTGGGGTGTGTCCCATCGATCGCCGTTGAAGTTCGTCATGTCGATTCCGCCGACGAAGGCGATCTGATCATCGACCACGATCGTCTTTTCGTGGTGGCAGTGCATCGGCCGCTCGTGGGCATCCAGCGCGCACTGGGTGCGAGCTTCAGTCACGAGCTGTTCGCGCATGGCACGAACGTCGCCACGCCAGGGACGCAGGACGGGAAGGGGCGCACCTGCCCAGATCAATACCCGAACCGGGATCCGGGTTGCAACCTCAGCGAGCAGTCGTCGCAGGATCCTCGGCCCTTCGTCCCGCGTCAGGGCGAAATCCGGGGTCAGGTGCCAGCCGGTCACATGGACGTGCGACCGGGCATTCTCGATCGCGTCCACCATCGCCCGGAATGCCTCCGCCCCGTCGACCAGCACGGTGACCGCATTCCCCGGCCGCGGCGCTGGCTCCCCCGCAGCCCACCCGCCCGGCGGAGGATCGATGGCTGCGGTCCAGCGCACACGCGCGAGGCGGCGCCGGTGGTGCGAAATCGTGAGCCGCTCGACCAGCTGGCCGAGCGCGCCGTCGGCCACATCGAGCGGGCTTTTCGCCGGCATCTGGGGTAAAGGCTAACTGCTACGCTTCGCCGAATGTCGCATCAGCTCATCCAGATCATCAGCGCGGGCGGATTGCTCGCCATCTTCCTCACGATGGCCGCGGAAAGCGCGGGCATCCCCATATCGAGCGAGATCGTCGTCCCCCTTGGAGGCGCGCTGGCGGCCCAGGGCAAGCTCTCCTTCGTGGGGGTCGTGGTCGCCGCCAGCGCCGGCAACCTTCTCGGCTCGCTGATCGCCTACCTGCTCGTCAGACGCTACGGCGAAGCGTTGATCCTTGGCCCGGGCCGCCGCGTCGGCCTCACGGCGGGGCATCTCCGCCTGGCGAACCGGTTCTTCGAACGGTGGGGACTGTCCGCCGTCTTTGCCGGTCGCCTCCTCCCTGTCATCCGCACCTACATCTCGTTTCCGGCGGGTCTCTCGCGCATCACGGTGGTGCCCTTCACGCTGGCGACCATCTTCGGCGCGATCCCCTGGAATCTCGCCCTCGCCTACGCGGGCTTCACCCTGGGCCAGAACTATGAGCGGGTCGCGAGCGTCCTCGGACCGTTCACCATCCCCATCGCGATCCTCGTGCTCCTGGCCATCGTGGTCTACGGGCGCCGAATCGGGGAGGCCGAGGCCGGCTAGCGGACGGCGGCGAGGATCTCCGTTTCGAGGCCGGGATATTTCTTCAGTTCCGCGACCCGCTCCTCCTTGAGGCGCTGAACGAGGGCGTGGTAATCCTCTGAGCGACCCGTTCGCTCGTAGAGCCGTCGCGGCTGCAGGACCTCGATGTCGTCGACGCCGGGAACGGCCTGCGCGACCTCGTAGCCAAAGTCCGCGTCCCGAGTCCAGCTGATCGTGCCTTCCGCGATCGCCTTGACGATCGCGCTCGAGTGTTCGATCGTCAGCTTCTTGCTGTTGCGGGACCCCTCCGGACCGCCGACCCGGCCGGTGTTCATCAGGTAAACCTCGAACGGGCGTGACCGGTGGAGTTCGAGAAAGCGGTTGCCCTG